>JADFYH010000023.1 GCA_015233135.1 Deltaproteobacteria bacterium | reverse complement strand
AGAAAAAAACAAATTGCATCGATAGGGACCCACCTATAAAAAGAAAAAATAAGATCCGTCGCTACGCTCCGAGTGGGTCCCTATCCTTGCGGATCACTGGGTCCCTGTCTTGCGATTTCGCACATCAGCTCGACGAAGGTGAACGCAGCGGGAGGGAGTGCGGACGCGCTGACGTTATCCGGGACTTTGGGAGCGATGGATGGATCGGATACGTTTCGAGGGATCTATTTAAATTACACGAATGCGGATCACACGGGGGCCAGTAATGAAGTGATAGGGATGGAGATCGCGGGGATTACCGGAGATGCGCAAGCGAAAGAAACAGCGATGAAGGTAGGAGATGGTTGGGATGTGGGGTTGGATTTAGGAAACAACTCGATCAAGACAGGAGCGACAATCCTGGATTCGACCAAGTTGAGTTATCTGGATGGAGTGACATCGAATATCCAGACGCAGTTGGATGGGAAGAGTTCGAATGCTTTAGTGGATGGGCATATTTTTATAGGGAGTGCCCTGGGAGTAGCGACCGACAAGGCCCTGAGCGGAGATGCGACGATAAATAATGCGGGATCTTTAACGATCGCGAACGATGCGATCACAGCAGTGAAGATCAAGAACGGAGAGGTGAGCGCGTCGAAGCTGGGGACGGATATAGGGAATGCGAACATTGATGCAGCGGCGGGGATCGCGTATTCCAAATTAAATTTAAGTAATGGTATAGTAGCGGGAGATCTTGCAGACGGAGCGGTGACCTCAGCGAAGATAGGGACGGATATTGCAAATACAAATATCGCTAACAATGCAGGGATAGCTTACAGCAAACTGAACCTGACAGGTTCTATCGTGAATGCGGATGTGAGCGGAGGTGCGGCGATTGATTTTTCGAAACTGGCAGGGAGTTCAGCGAGTTTAGCGGGTGCCCTGACGGATGAGACGGGGAGTGGAGCGGCGGTGTTTGGGACGTCTCCGACATTTACGACGGGGATTACCGATCCGGTGGTAACAGGAGGAACGGGGGCGGCGAGTACGCTGACCCTGCAATCGACGAGTGGAGCGGGGGGAGCGGGAGCGGATATAATATTTAAGACGGGCAACAATGGAGCGACAGAAGACATGAGGATCTTGAATTCGGGGAATGTGGGGATAGGGGATTCGAATCCGGCTTCTTTGTTTACGGTAGGGAGCGGGAAGTTTCAGGTGGATGGGAATGGGAATATTATCGCACTGAACAACGTGACGACGTCGTTTCCTTCCTCGAACTCTGCAGGAGTGCTGAGCAACAATGGATCTGGGACCTTGAGCTGGGGCTCAGTGGCGGGGGGGTTAGGTGTGGGAGACATTACCTCCAGTCTTATTTTGAATGGAACTATTTTAGATGAGGACATCAATGCAGGAGCAGCGATAACCTCTACAAAGGTATCTCTTGCAGATGGAAAGGTGCTGGTTGGAAATGTATCTAATCAAGCCGCAGCGGTGAGTATGTCGGGAGATGCAACGATTCTGAATGATGGAACTTTAACAATCGCGAACGATGCAATTACAGCGGTGAAGATCAAGAACGGGGAAGTGAGCGCGGCGAAGATAGGAACGGACATTGGGAATGCAAACATTGATACGAATGCAGCGATCGCAGGGACAAAGATCAGTCCAAGCTTTGGAACGCAGGCCATCAGCTCGACGAAGGTAAACGCGGCGGGAGGGAGCACGAACGCTCTCACTCTTTCAGGGACGTTAGGAGCGATGGATGGATCAGATACATTTAGAGGAATCTATTTAAATTACACCAATGCGGATCACACGGGGGTATCGAATGAAGTGATAGGGATAGAGATTGCGGGGATTACAGGAGATGCAGATGCCACTGAAAGTGCAATTAAAATTGGTTCAGGCTGGGATAATGCCATTAATCTCAATGGGACAGGGATTTCCTCTGCCGAGTTGGCGCGTTTGGCTGGCAAAGATGCGCCACTCATTGATACTAATGATTCTCCCACTCTGACAGGTGCTTGGAATTTTGCTGGCGCCACCTTACTCCTTCCCAACGGTACTTCTCTACCAGGAACTTGTACGGTAGGTGAACATTTCATGAAAAATAATGCGGCAAGTGGGCAGATGTTATATCTCTGTGAGGCTACTAATAGCTGGGTAGTTCAAGGTGGCGGTGGTGGATCAGGAGATATTACGGCAGTAGGTTCGATGGCTTCAGGCGACGCTTTTGCCGATGCTTCTGCAGATGGCCAATGGCTGGGTCTTGGCTCGGGTGCGGGTCGCATTGCTTTTGATGCCAATGGTTTGGGTACCGATAGAGTAAATATTTTGGATGCCGATGTGGGAGTTGGAACCACTGCCCCTGCTTATCCTCTCGATGTTGTAGGGTCGGGAATAACCATCAATGCAAAAACATCTGCTGGTACAAGCGGTGCTTATATAGGGTTTGATCATACTTCGGAAGGGAGTGGCCGTAGTTACGTTCTAGGATCTACTGGTTCAGGCGATGATTCGGGTGTGGGTAACTTTCAATTGTACGATGCTACCGCATCAGCTACCAGGCTTACCGTCAACTCTTCCGGTTATGTAGGGATTGGTGATTCTTCTCCCGCCGCTCTTCTTACCGTAGGGAGTGGTGATAAATTTCAGGTGGATGGAAACGGCGATATCGTAAAGTTAAACAATGTAACCACCGCATTTCCATCTTCAAACTCTGCAGGAGTACTAAGCAACAATGGTTCTGGAACCCTTACTTGGTCTTCTAAAACGTCTATTGCGGCAAATGCTTATGAATCCGTAACGCCTTCTCTCAGCAGCTCGAGCGGTTGGACAAGTACTAATGGCTTGGGTGCGGCAAGCGTAAATACGGGGGTAGCGACAATAGACTTGTCTTCTACTAATGTAGACATCAATGCGGCAGGCAATCGACCTCATGTGACTCGAGCGTACAGTACCGATTTTACAGCGCAGCCTATTAATCCAACTGCGGCGGAAGTAGTTGCCCGTCTCGCCTCCTATTCAGGCACGACAACCACTGGCGCGGCGCTTGTGATTTATACAACTTGGATGTCAGATTCAATTGGCATCTATGCGGGCTATGTGGCATCAGGGAATTTGAGCCTGCAGTTTTGGAATGGTTGTTGTCAAATAGGCTCAACAGTTACTACCGTACTGCCTGCAGATGGAACCGGTTATCTGCGTTTGAGAGTTTTTGCCAATACCGTTGAAGCCTTTTATGGGACAGGAACCTCCTCTACTTATCCTAGCACCTGGACCCTTGTGGCAATTGCAGCTTCAACCGTCTGGTTCACTCCTGTTACGGCAGTAAATTACGGGGTAGGAATAGTAAGCGTTGGTGGGACACCCACAGTGAATGCTTCTTTTGACCGTATTTATGTGCGCTCTCTCCTACCACCAGCGCCACAGTAAACGGTAATATGGAATCGAAGTGGCACGATCTTTTCAATCCCATTCAGGCCTAATTCAAGAATTGCCTCCGTAAACAAGGCATGTTAGGGTCCAGAGCCTATGCCACAATTTCCTATCGCGCGCCCCAGGCGCCTTCGAGAAAATGCCACCTTAAGAAAAATGCTGCAAGAAACCCGCCTTTCGCTGCAGGATTTGATTTATCCCTTGTTTATTGTGGAGGGGCGCTCCAAAAAAGAAGTAGGCTCCATGCCGGGGGTTTTTCAACTTTCTCTGGGGGATTTGGAAAAAGAAATTGCAGAAATCGTTTCACTTAAAATACCCGCGCTTTTGCTATTTGGTCTGCCTGCTTCCAAAGACAATTTGGGCAGCTCTGCCTATGCCCAGAATAATATTGTCTGTGAAGCCATTCGCAAGATTAAACTCTTGGCTCCAAAGCTTTTGCTTATCAGTGATATCTGTCTTTGCGAATATACGGAGCATGGGCATTGTGGCTTGGTGGAGTCCCGTGGGAATTCTCAGATCATCCATAATGACAAGAGCCTCGAATGGCTTGCCCAAATGGCCTTGGTTCATGCCCAGGCTGGGGCCGATTTGATTGCCCCTTCAGATATGATGGATGGCAGGGTAGCTGCCATCCGCAAAATTCTGGATGCGAATGACTTTGCTCATATCCCCATTCTTTCTTATGCCGTCAAATATGCCTCTGCTTTTTATGGCCCCTTTCGGGATGCGGCCGAATCTGCCCCCCAGTTTGGGGATAGGGCGTCTTATCAGATGGATCCAGCCAATTCCCGAGAGGCCCTTCGTGAAGCCGCTTTAGACATTGAAGAAGGGGCTGATATCTTAATGGTGAAGCCCGGGCTGCCTTATCTGGATATAGTGAAAAAGTTAAAGGACGAATTTCATGTTCCACTTGCCGTCTATCAGGTAAGTGGAGAATATTCAATGATTAGGGCTGCTGCAGAAAAGGGGTGGATTGACGAAAAAAAACTGGTGTTAGAATCGCTGCTCTCCATGAAACGTGCGGGGGCCGATCTGATTATTACCTACTTTGCCAAACAAGTGGCTGCTTGGTTCAAAGAGCAACTTTAGAAACAGGAAAGACCGATAAATAAACCATGTCCGAATCCAGCGAAGAAAAAAGTGAAGATGCAACCCCCAAGCGACTGCGCGAGGCCCGGCGCAAAGGGCAAGTGCCCAAGAGCAAGGATCTCACTACTATTTTTGAGATGGCCGCCCTTTTTGTCACCCTCTGTTTGGGAATGGGCTACATGGGGGGGCAGATTAAAATCTTTATGCAAAGGGTTTTCTTGGTTGCGGCCCAAAAAGAAATAGGCGGTCCAGAGATGTTGGACCTTGGAAAAATGGCCCTGATGACCCTGGCCAAAGTTTCTGCCCCGGCGTTGCTGGCAGGATTTTCAGTCTCTCTCATTATTGGTTTTATGCAGGTGGGTCCTATCTTTTCTCTAGATCCTCTTGCCCCCCAAGGGAAAAAGCTCAACCCGATTGAGGGGATCAAAAACATGTTTAAAACCATGACCCTTATTGAGCTCGTCAAGAATATTTTAAAACTTAGTTTCATCTTTTTTATTGCTTATAAAGTGTTGGATAATTCACTGTATCAGGTATTACAGACTGCCCGGATTTCCACTCTGGACAGCGCTCGCGTGGGTGGAAGTCTTATCTTTCAAATTGTACTGAAAGTCGTGATTCTCTTTATTGCCATTGCCACAGCTGATTTTATGATACAGCGCTGGCAATTCATGAAGCAGATGCGCATGACCAAGGAAGAAGTGAAGAGGGAATACAAGCAAGATGAAGGAGACCCGCATATCAAATCCCACCGTAAGGCCTTGCATCGCGAGATGGTTTTTGGAGATGTGGGACAACAGGTGAAGAATGCGGATGCGGTGGTTACCAATCCTACGCATGTTGCAGTGGCTATCAAATACGATAAGAATGAGATGGGTGCCCCGGAAGTCGTGGCCAAGGGGCAACGCCTGTTTGCAGAAAAAATCAAAAAGTTAGCGGAAGAATATAGCGTGCCCATTATTCGCAACGTCGCCTTGGCCTGGTCGCTGGTTGAGCTGGAAGAAGGTCAAGAAGTTCCCGAAGAGCTTTATACGGCAGTGGCAGAGACGCTTGCGATTGTATACAAGATGAAACAGGCCCAAGAGGCAAAACGGGAGTTGCGGGGCTCTGCAGAGAAAGTTGGCTATATTTAGGCAGTTGTGTATAGAGAGGATTGTGTTGATTAGGGAGAAAAATATGAAGAAAAAGATTGTATTCACACTGGCGTTCTTGTCGTTGCTGGCGCTTCCACTGCGTTTCGTGCAAGCAGAGGGGAGTAAAGACAAAAAAGCTCCAAAATGTGAAAAATGCTATCGAGGGCCGGATGGTAAAATCAAATGCGATCCAGTGCCCTGTCCTGTAAAAAAATAAATTTTATTTTTCAATGGAGTGTGAAATCAGGAGAAATGTAGTTATGAAAAAAATCCTTTCTGTATTTTTTATCTTCTTTGTTTTTTCGACAGAACTTTACGCAGCCTCCAAAACGGAAATTATTCTGGATGTAAGCGGTTCCATGAACAAAATGCTGGGTTCTGAAAAACGAATTGAAGCCGCCCGAAAGGCTATTGCTCTCGCCTTGGCAGGTACCCCCGACGATGCCATTGTTGCCTTAAGACTTTATTCCCATCGTATTTCTCCACGCGATAAGGTGGCCAGTTGCAAAGACACCGAGTTGGTGGTGCCTTTTGGACCCGTCAATAAGCCTCTCATTCAAACGATTGTGAATGCAGCCCAGCCCTTGGGCGAAACGCCGATTGCTTATTCTTTAGAACAAGCGGCCCTTGATTTTGGCGCGGTCAGTGATGAACAGGCCGTGATTATTCTGGTGAGTGACGGAGAAGAGAGTTGTGGAGGTGACCCGATTGCTACAGCCAGAGCCTTGGTCGCGAGGGGGTTTAAAGTTAAAATCCACACCATCGGCATTGATGTCGATGCGCCCGCTCGAGCACAGCTGGAAGGTCTCAGTACTGCAACCGGTGGCACTTACAAAGATGCGCGCGATGCAGCTTCACTTTCAAGTTCTCTCCAGGAGCTCACGAAGGATGCGCTGGTGGTCAAAAAACAACCCAGTACCTATGGGGATGCAATTCGGGGTGGAGACTCCTACGAGACTGCAGTTTCCCTCAATCCCGGGAAACTCTATCGCCTCGATCATCATCAAAAGAAAGATCAGTATGATTATTTTTATATTGATTTAAAAGGAGGGCAACGTCTGCTTGCAAAGGTGGAAACGGGTGAAGATGGTGTTTCTATCGATAGCACACTGAATCAGGCAACGATTACCAAAGGCAACCCTTATGCAGGAATTGCGATTCATAGTTCTCAACGTCAGCAAATTGGTCGCGCAGATATTATCGGGGGCCGTAATGAAAAAAAGGCCTTGAGTTTTGCTGTGCCTTCCAGTGCAGAAGGACGTTACTACGTCCTGGTGGGTTCCATCTATGATGCTCAAAATAAAGACCATCGCTTCCAGGTGGATATACAAGACATGTCGGATGCAAATTCTGGTAGAGATGCAGGAGACACCGAGGCAACAGCCCTAGAGATACAAGCAGGCCAGTATGATAAGAATTTTCTGAGTGTTGGAGATAACCTGGATATCTTCAAATTCAATCCAATTTCGGGGACCTCGTATGAGATCAAGGCGCGATCTTCAAAACCTGAAATTTCATTGGATATAGTTCTGACCGATGTGGATGGGGTTCAAGTCGCCGAAACCTATTCTCCTAATGGAGGGGCCGTTGCAAAGTTTGATCACGTCAGCTTTCAAAAAGCGGGGCCTGTGTTTATTAAAATTAGGGAGCATTTCTCTTCCGGGACCGATGAAATCCCTTATTCCTTCAGCGTACTTCCTGTGGGGACAGGGGGGCAAGATCTGACGGCGACTTCACAACCCGCCAATAACACCGTTTCAAGTCCACCCTTGGTTCCTTCCATTCCTGGTCCTGGATTCAATCCAACTCCAACCCACACACTTCCGATTCCCGTGTTGAATAAAACCACGATTCAACCCTTGAGTATGGGCTTGGTGTTCAGCCAAATGGGAGGGTTGGAAAAAGGTAAATGGATATTGATGTATGTCCTTTGCCCTTCATTTTCTATCTTTTTGTTTGGGTTGCTCTTTGGTTATGTCTGGGGAAGGCGCAGTGGAAAACGAAAAGCAATCGCTCAACTGCAAAAGGCCCAGGCTCAGACGCAGTCTCAGAAAGTGGCGCCGCCTGCTCCTCCCGTGAATACATCTTTTAAGTAGTTGATAATAAATCTCATTCTGATGATTTTCACTGGAGATTCTGATTGCAGTTTACTCCGAACTGCGATCCGGGGTCAGAAGGATAAGCAATGAAAGTTCCTTGAGACAAATATAAAAAGTCGCATAATAATAATTGGTTAGATAACCCTCATTGTTTTTGTTTGTGACTTAGTGAAAAAAAAAAAACAAAAATAGAAAAAAACTTGCATTGAGAAAAAGTGTGGGTTACCCCTGCTCGCTCTTAACCATTTGTTTTTACTGATTAATAAGAAAAAAGTGTGCGAATGTTGAAACCATTGATTTTCCTGGTAGTCGTTGCTTTCTCCCTTGGGGGGGGAGTTGCCTGGGCTCCTGTAGCGCAGGATTGTATCTGCCCCTACGATGAGACTGTCCTGACACACCCAGGGGTCCAAAGCTGTGGTCAGATCAAGTGTCCGGCCTGCAAGCGTCTCATGCATCGGGCCCTGTACGTGGGTTCCCCCCGTACGGATAGGAATGGAAGTATTGGAATACAGGCGCCGCAAGTAGTGAAACCAGCCGCGTTTGGTGGGCCTGCGGCAGATCCTCCGGGACCCACTGTTGTGGCCCCCACCGCAAGCCCTTCTGCGCAAGCCCCTGTAGAGGCTGTAACTTACACCAATACGATTTCTGGGACTATCGAGGTGAATTGTTCTCGCTGTCACGATGGACCGCTTCGTAACTTGATGACCTATGAGAAGGTCAAAACCTATGTCGACAATGGTCTTCTGGTGTTGTTGGTCCGGCCCGGGGGGTCAATGAATCGTTTCGCAGAAAAGGATGCACAGGTCATTATCGATTGGGCAAAAAATGGGGCTCTAAAGTGACAATAAGGAGGGGTTTGAATGAGAATTGTTGAAAATGTCAGGGGCATGAGTCTAAAACGAAAGATTGAGCTGGGCGTAGGGGTGTTTGCGCTAGCGAACGGAATCTATGGGGTTTACGACGAATACTACAATGTCATCGATGTGCTAAAGGGTGTGGGGCCGCTAGTTCTCATCGGAATTGGAATCGTCGCACTCATAGCCGGACTTTCAAAAAAGATAAGTTAAATTATGGTTCATATCGTCTTTGGTTTGACATTATTAGGGGTGGGGATCTGGGGAGTAGTTGACCAGTGGTACTATCTCAAGGATCTCTTGAGCGGTATCGTGCCGATCTTGTTAGTCGGCTTTGGGGTTTTTGCTATTTGGATTGCCATCATGAGTGACAACAGTGACAACAATCATAAGAAAAATGATACGGATTAAAGAAAGGCAGGGAGGAACACAAGTATGAGCAAACATAAAGAAAATAAACAACAGGATGTAGAAGAGGGGTCTAAGGAGTTTGAATCTGGATCTAAAACGCTTGAAGCCAGGGGAGAGCTTGAGTCTCCTCAAGGAAAAACCGAGTTTCGGAAAGAGGCAGAGCGGACATCAGAAAAGACTGAAAAAAAAGCCTCGTTTCAGGTGGGCTTTGATTATTCCATGCACATCACCATGGTAGTGCTTGGAAAGCTTCTGGCCAGGGCTATTGCTGCCTACAACAATATTTTTTCTCTCGATGAGAAAGAAAAAGGTCAGATCCATGAGAATCTTGGCAAGAAGTATCTCAAACGGGGTGAGTATCAAAAAGCTGCAGAAGCTTTTGAGGCCGGGATTGCGGCGGGGCGTGGGAGTCCACAGATTTTCTATCTTTTGGGGAAGACCTATTACAATCTGGACGAGTCAGACAAGGCCATTGAGTGTTTTGAAAAAACATTGATCCTACTCCCCAAGAGCAAAGACGCTTTGTATCAACTGGGCAATGCCTATCTTCGAGCTAAAAAATATGATCAATGCCTGGCGACCTTGAAAGAAGTCTCTGAGATGAGTCCGGACAACAGCGAAATTTTCTACAAGATGGGTGTAGCACAAGACAAAAAGGGTGATTTGGAGCAGTCGATCGCGTCGTTTAGAAAGGCCGCCGAATTAAATCCGGCTGAACCGAAATATTTTCAACACCTGGGTTTTGCACTTCAAAGTGCCGGAGATGCAGCGGAAGCTGGCAAGTGTTTCAAGAAAGTTCTTGAACTCGAATCCACCGAGGATCTCGATTGATGAAGTCAAGGGTCAAACACATTATTAATAAGCTTTCTCCGGGTCGATCGAATCAGGAGGATCTTGAATCGGGTCCTGAGGATGATTTTGAGGATTTGGGCAAGTGGGCTGGGGCTCGTAAAGGGATCCACGGGGTGGTCTGGCGTCTGGGGTATGTTCTGCGACGGCGCTGGATGATCTTGAGTGCTTGTTTGATGTTGCTGGTCTCCGTATATTACTACAATCACCTCTACAAGCTGGAGTGGAACGCGCGGAGAGATGGGTCTTCCGTTGTCGTTTACATGCAGATGAGACGCGATTTAAGCGTCAATATTTCAAATCTGGCCTCCGCCTACATCCAGCATGAGAAAGAAATCTTCAAATACGTGGCGGAAATCAAAACCGCCATGGTGGGTCGAGAGAAAATGCCGTCGGAGATAAAAATGGATCCGGCCGCGGTGGAAGAAATCAAGAAAGCCAATCCCATCCTGGGTCAGTTTTTTGCCTTGGCCGAGCAGTACCCCGACCTGAAGTTCAGCTCCGAGTTTCACTACGCGGTTACTGCTGTCATGGATAGTGAAAAAGAGCTGGCGGCCGCCCGCGTGCGCTATAACGAGTCGACCAATTATTACCTGACGGCGCTGCAGACCTTCCCTGGGAACTTTTTTGGTTTTATTTTTAGATATAAGCCGCTCCCCTATTTCGAGCCGGACAAGGGGGGGGCCAATTTCGTGCCTATGTTTGAAAATAAAGAGGCACCCCAGAACACGGACCCAAAGAGGGCTCCATAGGAAGGCATGTGTGTATAGGTATTTTTCCAGTGCCGACATCCGACTGAAAACGCTTTTGATTTTGGCGTTAATACTCGCCTGCATCTTGTTTGCCTACTGGAGCGACTATAATCTGGCGACGGGTTCGGGAAACCTTTGTATGGTGCTTTTCATCGCCGCGCAGTCTTATATTCCGGCGAAGTATCTGCGCCTGTTTTTCATGCTGAAGGACGACGCTTTTTTTGCAACATTTCTCAGAGTCCACTGCTGGATTAACATCATCCTGTTTGTGGCGGCGTGCCTGCATTGCTATGTGACGCATTGGCACAACACCTATCTGTGGGTTGCCTTGATCCTGATGGGTTGGCTGACTTTTGGGGGAGTGGTTCTGCGCTTCAAATATCTGATGGACGGATTGCATCCCGTAGTGGGCAAAGGACTTTATTTTTTGCACACGCAGATGGTGGTGTTTTTTATCATGTGCCTTTGTCTTTTGAAGGGGCATTACGTTTTCTAGATTTTTCGTAACTACGATTTTTTACGGAGACTTTATGATTGAACTCTTATTGCTGATCGGTCTTTTGGTAGGAATCTGGATGGTTTATAAGAAGCAGGTGGCGCTTGAGAAACGAATGAACGACAAGGATTCACTGAAGTAATCCTCATGGCTAATTCGAAAACAACCATAGATTCTGAAGATTCTGAGGATGAGGTGACGGCGCAATTTGAGCCTGGAGAGAGTTGCGAGCGTTGTCTCAGGCATGTCACTACCGTCAATGTGGCGGGGAACACGTTTCTTATCATCGTGAAAGCCTACCTGGGAATCGTTGGGGGTTCTAAGGCCCTGGTGGCAGATGCCATTCATTCGCTGGGGGATCTGCTGGCGAGCTTTATGATGTTTATTGCCTTGAAAGTTGCGGACAAGCCTCGAAGCAAGGACTATCCCTACGGACGAGGCAAGGTCGAGTACATCGCGGCATTGATTATTTCGTTTTTCTTGTTGATCCTGGGCATCTATATCTTCATCGACGGCGCGCGGGATGTTTACCTCGGTCGCTACGTTGCCCCGCATCTGGTTACCGCCTGGGGCGCACTCATTTCCATCATTGTGAATGAACTCATGTGTCGTCAAGCCCATTGCGTCGATGTGCTTTACAACAAGCCCTCGGTCGCCGCAGTTTCCCTCGAATCGAGGGTAGATACCTATTCTTCAGCCGCCGTGCTGGTGGGAATCGTTGGTGCAAAGATCTCACTTCCTGTTTTGGATTCGATTGCGGCGATCATCGTTGCGATCCTTATCCTGAAGTCGTCAGCAGACATGTTTCTGGAAGCTGTCAAGAAGCTCATGGATTATTCGATGGATGACAAGACGATTGCTGAAATCCGAAAGGCCGTCGCAGAGGTTTCTGGTATCAAAGGCGTAAAGAACGTGCGTACCCGGGAACTAGGGTCGACCTCCGAGGTGGAAGTGGCGGTGTTCGTAGACAAAGATATTAAGGTGGAGCAATTTGATGGAATCAAGGCGGGTGTCTCTCGAGCGGTGCGGTCCAAGCTCGATTTTGAATGTGAAGTCACCGTCCGCCTCAAACCGTTTTTGGGGAATGAATCATGACTAAAAAAGAGCCGACACCCTTTTGTAAAAAAGAATTAAGGCCGCTGCTGGGGCTTCTGGTTGCCGTGTTTCTACTCACGATGGGATGGGTGACGTATCACGAAATCAAAATGAAGCGGGACCCTGTCTATGCGGCAGAGTATCGTGCAGCGATTCATCCTTCGGCAACAGCTAAGAATGCGGCCATTCCTGTGGCGGGTGGCGGAATGCCCCCACCGATGGTGATGCAGGGCCAGCTTGCTGCTGCGAAGGGTGGTGGGGGTATCCCTCCCATCAAACTGAGCGATGTGATGACTCATCCCAACTACGGGCAGGATTGCACAAAATGTCATGAGGTGATCGGCCCCAAGAGCCGTGCTCCAATTAATGGAGGTTCAATTCCGGTTACAGCAACCATGACTCATCCCTACTGGGGGCCCTGTGCAGTCTGTCATCAAGTTCTCGATGCTCAGGGAACTCCGGTGGCTCTAACGGTAGCGGATGCTCAAAGTATTCTTGGGCTGGAGTTGACGGAGGCTACTACGGCGATGACTCTCAAGCTCGATCTTCCGGACAAGAAGGGCGCGGTGATTACGCGGGTATTGCCGGGGGGGCTGGCTGCCAACTTGGGGATGGAAAATGGAGATATGTTTTACATGGTCGACACTCGCAAGGTCGAGACCATCGCCGAGTTGGAGCGCGCCTTGGGTACTTTTGCCGCCGGAGATACGGTGCGTGTGAATGTATGGCGTCAACAAAGAGAAAAAATATTCCGATTTAGCATGCCGGACATTGCGGCCCAGGTGGCTCTGGGAACGCAGGGTCCCCAGGGGACGGCTCCCCAGGGCAATCCTATTGCTTTTGCACAGGCAGATCCCAAAACGGCCGTGATCGAAGAGGGGCGGACCGCCTCGGTGATTGCCGTCGCGTCCACAGGCAAAAATGTGAATGACGCCCTATCCAACGAACTGACGAGTTCTCCTTATTTCATTGTCGTCGATCTCAAGAAAAATACCTTCAAGGTGGTTCAAAATAAAGGTGGCACGGGGCTGCAAGTGGCACAGGATCTGATGGATCTGGGAGCGGAGGCGGTTATCTGCGGGGCCATCGGTCAAGGCGCAGCGACAGGGCTCACTAATCTTGGAATCACCCTTTACCCGGGAGTGAATGGAGATGTCCGAGGGGCGATAGATGCCTTCAAACAGGGAAGCTTGAAAGCGGTGGGGGCTCCGGCGACTCCAAATGACGTGCCTATCGGCCCGGGATTTTCGGGTAGGAGGAAAACACTTTGAGCCAGCCATCTTCAAGAAGCCCCTGGAAGAACTTTGATCTGCGAACGATTATTATCATCGGGTTGACGATCGCCCTCGTGATCTGGACGATGCTGTATTTCATTGACAAGCCCTTGCCCAGGCGTCCCGAAGAGGCGCCGATTGCCATCGCGCTGAATCAGGCAGCGGGTTCCGTCTGGTTGGGTGCTGACCTAGACGATGTCACTTCTGCGGAGCCTGGAGTTTATGTCCAAAAGGTATTTCCGAATTCGCCGGCCGAGCTGGGCGGTTTGAAACGAGCGGATGTGATTACCAGTGTAGACACGGTCAAAATTACCAGTACGGCGGATTTAGCGACTTTTCTACAAGGCAAGAAAGACGGTGATCGGATCAAGTTGAGAGTGCTGCGAAACAATAAAAAGGAATCCTTGAGTTTAGTTTTGAAGGCCCGACCCGCAGCTGAGGCTGTTAATCCCAATGTCCCCGCTGTGGGCATGACGCCCACGAGGCCCAATGCCACTCCGGATGTGAATGGAAATGCGTGGCTGGGCCTGGATGTCCAGTCCCTGGATGCGGTGATGATGAGTCAGCTGAAGCTCGCTGACCCGCGTGGAGTGATCATCTCGTACGTGGTGCCGGGTTCACCGGCGGCGCAAAGTGGCCTGGTGAGAGGCGATGTGGTGCGCACGGTCGATAAGGTTCCCGTGAACGACCGAATCGGTTTCAGTGAGGTGCTTCAGGGCAAGAGTCCGGGGGCCCTGATCAAACTTGAAATTATCAGAAATGGTTTTACGCAAGAGGTGGGGGTGACAGCGGCGGTGTTGCCAAACTCTCCGACAGGCTTGCCTCCTCAAGAGTTGCCGCCAGCGGATATTGAGGTGGAAGCCAGCTGGCTGGGACTGACAGTGGTTCCTATTGATCCTCTGGAAGCCAAGGAATTGGGACTGCCTCCAGAGACCCGGGGAATCGCGGTGGACGGCATTTCCATCGGGCCGGCCTTCAATGCTGGATTTCAGGTAGGCGACATTATCATGGCCATCAACGGGATGCCGACAGCATCGCTTCGGCAGTTCAAAGATGCGACTGAAGGGGCCAAAGGTGCGATGGTGGATGTGTGGCGTGGCGGTCGACATCGTTTTGTCACCATTGCTTCGCCAGGATTAGATCGCCAGGGCAATCAGCTTCCCAACTCTGCGGCTGCCTCACAGGTCGCCCAGCAGTTGCCGGTGGATAATGGCATGAGGATTGTGGCCGTGGCGGCCATGGGCTCCACCTCAGCGGACCAGGTGTCACCGATGTTTACGAAGAGTCCCTATTTCATCCTCGTCGATTTGAAAAAAGGGACCCTGAATGCGGTTGCCAATACGCAGTCCGAGGCGACGGGGATTTTGGCTGCCAAATGGCTGATGCAAAATCATATTGATGCGGTGATCACTGGCCGGATAGGCCCGCGGGCCTACGATGCGCTGAGCGATGCCAAGATCGCCGTTTATGCCGGCGTTTTTGGTTCCATAGAGGATGTGATTCAGGCCTTCCGCGAAGGCAAGCTGGTTCCAAGCGTCGCGGTCTTCGGATCGGCATCGTTAGGGAAGAGGTAAAGAGGGTGAGGGCAAAATGGTACAGCTATTTATTTTAATGTTTTTAATCCTGATGTTTTCTCTTCCTCTGAGGGCGGGGGTGACGCAAATCCTTCCTCAACAAGGTGCTGTGGGGCCCAAAGCGATTGAGACCCTGACGAAAGAAGCGCTGGCTGAGGCAAGGCCTGCAACCGTGAATATCAAGGCATTGAAGTCGATGGGCAATGGAAGTTTTGTCCAGAGTATCGGTTCGGGGGTTCTGATTTCGGAGGCCGGTTATATCCTCACTAACGAACATGTGGTGGGGGGTTCTCAAAATATCGAAGTAACTCTGTGGCGTGTGCAGAACAAGAACTATAGAGGAAGAGTAGTAGGTTCCGACAAGAAGCTGGATCTGGCGTTGATCCGCATTAAGCCTCATGCGGGAGAGACCTTCCCTGTAGCACGAGTGGCCCTGAGCAACGCGGGAGCGCAAGTGAAGACGGGGGATCGGGTGGTTGCTATCGGAAATCCTTTCGGCCTTTCGCACACGGTCACGAGTGGCATTGTCAGTGCCACTGGACGTACTCTTGAAGTGGGAGGGCTGGTTTACGAGGGGCTGATTCAGACGGATGCCCCCATCAATCAGGGGAATAGCGGGGGGCCGCTGGTGAATCTGCGTGGGGAAGTGGTTGGAATTAATTCTGCTATTTTGGCGGAGGACCCTTTTCGAGGCGGCTTCGCAGGACAGGGGTTTGCGATCCCCATGGACGTGGCCATAAATTTTTCGACCGAGAGGATGAGGGTGAAATAAGGTGGGGACATTCAGGCGACTCAAAGAATTTCGTCTCACGAAGAAAATTGTCATCCGATCGGCAGTTTGGATCTTGTTGTTTAAGCTGGGGATCATGGCCTTTGTGGTCGGTTTTTTCTTGAAAAAATTCTGGCCCCAACCGACCCCTATCCGGAATGGGGTGGTCGGAGAAGGGGAAATGAACCCGGAGTGGCAGCAGGTGCCGAGCAACAATCCGCCGTTGGAAGGGCGAGGTATTGCGGTACAGGCCCCGCTTCCGGGGGCCGGTGGGGCTTTGGATGAAAGCATTCATTCACTGGTGCAGCAGGTTCGACCCGCGGTTCTGAAAGTTATTGTGATGCCGTCGAAGAATGCCGATGCGGCGGCCAGCGGTATCAAGATGGGCGATGCTTTTCCGCTGACCCCGGATCAGGCGGTGGGATCAGGCGTGATTATCGATCCGCAGGGTTTATTTCTGACGACGAAGCATGTGGTGGGCGACGGCAACGACCTTCAGGTCTCGCTTTATCGTGCGGGTCAGACTCAATTCACGGCCCGTGTGATTGCCCGCGATCCAGACTCTCCACTCGTGATCGGCAAGATCCGTGCAGCAGCGGGACAGCAATTCCCGTTCGTTCGGATGGGGGATTCTAATCGTCTGAGGACGGGTGACGGGGTGATGGTGCTGGGCAATCCGTTTTCGTTGTCGGGCACAGTGACCTCTGGAATCGTCAGCGGAAAAAGAGACGTGACGGTGGAAGGCATGGCGGTGCGCGATGCCATTCTGACGGATGCCACTATCAACAAGGGGAATGCCGGCGGGCCCCTGGTGAACCTCGATGGCGAGGTGGTCGGAATTGCTTTTGCTTCCTACGTACAAGGAGATAGTTTCACCGGGATTGGTTTCGCGGTACCCATTAATTTTGCCAAAGAGGCTTGGGGGGCGGTTCCTTAAGGGGAGGTTTGAGATGCAAAAGGGAAAAGTTGGATTGTGGATGGTCGTCATCTTCGTGGTCGTTCTGTTGAGCACCGCGCTCTATGTCGCGATCAACGGATACGATAAATGGAAAGGCGATATGAAGACCGCTGTCACGTATTCCATGGCGGCCGGCACCACCACGCCTCAAACTCTGCCACCTGTTCCCGAGCAAAAAAAGTCGGTGGTGACGAAACAGGCCGGACAGTTTGTCTGCCCCGTGCATGGGGCGACCGGGCTTCCGGATTACGATATCAACGGGAAGGCAGTTTGTCCCGTGTGTGGTCGCGAGATGAGCGCCACGTACTTTAAGTAGAGAAAAATAATGGAAGAAAGAAGCAAGAACGAAAGATTGTGGCCTTTATTGGTGAGCGTGATTGTCATGATTACGGCCGCGGTCGTTATTGTATTGTCCGGCAGCAAGAGGACGATGAATGCCGATGATATCCGACATCACGTGGATAAGGTGGCTTTTACGGCCCCTGCACGGATGGCCGAGGGAAGTGTTTTCTGTCCCAGAGATCACACTCATGGCTACCCGGTTTGTGCGGCCTGCAAAAAGATCATGCAGCCCTTGGCCAACGGCCTTTTTATCTGCCCTGAGTGTGGGCAGATAGGCCTCCCCATTTGCCCGGAATGCGGAGAGCTGATGCAGTCCGAGCGGATGTCTAAACAACCTGGAACGCCCTAAGTAACTACAAAGATGGAGATGAAAAGATGTTGAAGAAAACAATTTATCTGATCGCAATATTTCTTCTGGTTCTTTTTGTCGTTCAGAACAACGTCGATGTGCAGGTGGTTTTCTTGAATGGTCAGGCTCATTTAAAAGCCATATTTCTGATGCTCATGTGCTTTAGTTTGGGATTTCTGGCCGGCTATTATTTTGTGTTCCGCAAGGAAGAAGAGCTTCGAGTGAAGATCCGTCAGCTCAAGTTCCAGCTGGCCAAAGGTAAGGAGCGGCGCCGAAGGCGCCTTGAGGAAGATTGATGGCAGAGTCTCTGGAAAATTTGGAAAGCAATTTTTTGGTCACGGTGGGTGAAAAATTGGCAGCTGTCATTTGTGACACCTATTACAGTATTTCTGCGGATGAGATAGTTTCGGATAACCTCCTCTTAAGCGAGGTTCATGAGAACTGGAGTGAGAGAGAAAGGGCAAAGAGTGTCATTAGAAACTGTATTTGGAAGTGTAGCCGTGCGGGTTTGACGACTTCTTCCCTTTCGATGATCCCGTTTATTGGTACTGGGGTGGCGTATGCCTCTATTATTCCCGAGGAGCTTTTTATTTTTCGGGCCTTGTTTACCATGGTGCTGAGGATTGGAAATCTCTATGGCCTTTCACCCAAGAGGATTAAATTTTCTGAGGTGCTCCCTCTTGTTGGTTTGGAGTGCGGAAAAAAAGACTCCCTCTCGGGGTTTGATCTGTCAAAGCGGAATGCAAAAAGAACCATGACCAAGACCGCCACCCGGGTGGCTGATCAGATGCTGGCCAAAAGATTTGTAACCCAGTTGTTTATTGTGAATGAGAAGAACATGACGAGATGGTTTGTTCAGCGCTTACCCATCCTTGGCGCTATCCTCGGAAGCGGGATGAATATCTTTCAGGCGAGACAGGTCGGGCTTCGAGCCATCGAGTATTTTGAGGAGAGAGCATGAAGTATTCACACTGTGAAGAGTGTGTGGTCAAGGCGGCCTGGGCCGGTGTTTTCACCAGTCTCACGCTTGCCTTGTTAAAGTATTACATCGGATGGTTTGGGGGATCCGCCGGAGTGACAGCTGCGGCGATTCATTCCACGATTTGTATGGTGTCGTCCGCCTCCATCTTGTTCACTCACTCTTTTGCCAAGAGGGGAGAGGATGAGCGTTTTCCATATGGGTACGGAAAGATCGAGTTTGTTGCCTCCTCTGTGGTGAGCCTGTCTATTCTAGTTGTGATCACGGTATTTTTTATTTCCAATATGCGGGCGCTCCTTCAAGAGCTTCATCATGTTCCTCATGTCACGACCGCGGTGATTGCCATTGCATCGATTGTTGCCAATGAGTCTTTGTATCGATATTTTCACTGTGTGGGGAATGAAATGAACAGTGTCACGGTGAAGGCTGCTGCTTGGGCGGTTCGCTCCGATGCCTTTACGTCACTGGCGGTGCTGATCGGGGTTATTGGCACCAGTCTTGGAATCCGCCATCTAGATCCTGTTATCGCGATCGGTATTACACTCTTTTTATTTTACATTGTCGGCGGGCATCTCATTCATTCTGTACGGGGTCTGATGGATTATTCCTCGGACGAAGAGCTGTCTCTACGGATCAAGAAATTGATAAAGTCTGTCAAGACCATCACAGGGATCCGAAGTATCCGAGCACGATCGATGGGGCAGATTATTAAGGTTGACTTGGAACTTGAGGTAGAGTCAAACTTGACCGTCGAAGAGGTGGATAAGCTGGAAGAAGAGGTTGCTGTCCTGATCCGGAAACACGAAAAAAGAATCAAAGATATCTCCATCGGTTTTGTGACAGGAGGAAATTAAAATGAACCTGAAATATTGCAAAGGTTGCGAGTATCACGGATACAGTGAGGAAATGTGCCGCTTACATCGGCGCTATCTGACGATCTGCAACAAACGGGAAAATAATAAACACCGTGCATTGGCGGCCTTAGCGGCTCAGGATAAAAAGAGGGCACACGAGACAGTCGCCCATGAGGAAAAGAAAAAAAGGTTGAAAGGGGTTGGTTTGGCGGCGGCGGCGGGCGCGGTGGTCGGGTATGGAAGTGTCACCTTGATCGGCGGGGTGATTGCGGCGCATGCCATTGTGGCGCCGTTTGTTGTAGGTATGACCGTTGCCGGCACCGGAATCGGAGCTGCGGTCAAATTGACCCATTCGGTAAAATCAAGAGGGACAGGTCGTGTCAGTGAGTCTCGCAGACTTTCGTCAGTATTTGGAAATTACTAAGTTTTAAATAAGGGGAAAATTATGAATGAAGATATTCTGAAGGACGAATCTTTGGCAAAAAACACTACTCCCGAGATCGATTTGGAGGAGGACTTTAATACCGAGGAGCTTCTCCTCGTGGGCGCGAAGACCATTGCGGGTATCGGGATCGGCTTCATTGCGGTCATCCTGGGAACCACGGGCATAGGGGCTGTCCTCGAATCCACCTTGCTTCCCACAGCCCTGACAAAGGCAGCTGGCGGATTGGCGGGTGGTGCCATAGGTTTGGCGCTAGGCATCTCGGATTCCCGAAAGAAGCGGCACCGTTGCAAGACTCTGCTTCCTTGCTAAATAGTTTATGGATACCAACGACGCCGCTGCCAGGGAAGCTACAGATTTACTGATAGGAATTATCTCCAACCGCGAAGCCCAAATACTGCGGCGCAAGGAGCACGTGTTCGTCAATCTATCCGGGGCCTTGCTCAGGAACATGATTGGCGGCATTATTGGCAACGTCCTCGAGTGGTTTGATTTTGCCGTTTTTGGTTTCTTTGCGCCGGTCATCGGCGAGCAGTTTTTTCCCTCCAACGACCCTCTGGATTCTCTCCTGAGTGCGTTTAGCGTCTTTGCGGCGGCCTACCTCATGCGACCGATTGGGGGAATTATTTTTGGCCACATTGGCGATAGCCTGGGGCGCAAGAAGGCTCTCCAGCTCTCGGTGATGATGATGGCTCTGCCCACCTGTCTCATGGGTTTATTACCCACCCATGCCCAAATTGGAGTGTTTGCACCTGTCCTTCTTGTGTTATTACGCATGATACAAGGGCTTTCGGTGGGTGGAGAGTTGATTGGCTCCATTGCCTTTGTTGCCGAAACCGCGCCGCCAGAGCAACGAGGTTATTTCAGTAGCTGGACCTTTGCGAGTTGCTATGGTGGCATCCTGTTGGGTTCGTTCAGTGCGTTTGTGCTCAACGCGGCCCTCGGAGCTGAAGCCATGGCGGACTGGGGGTGGCGTCTACCTTTTCTTGCGGGAATATTGATCGGTCTGGCGGGGCTCTGGATGCGCAGTGAGCTGACGGAAACGCCCGTGTTTGAACAAATGAAAAAAGAGGGCAAGTATGGAGAACATCCCTTGGCCGAAGCGATGTCCCAGGTGCCAGGGCGAATCTTTCACGCCTCGGCCCTGATCGTGCTCGTCGGCGGTGGTTTCTATCTCCTTTTTGTCTGGTGGCCCACACTGCTGAGCCGCTTTATTCACCCTCATGTGCCCTACGCGATGGCACTCAATACTTTCTCCATGCTGCTTTTGATTACCTTGATTCCTATTACGGGTCGCCTCTCGGACGAGTGGGGCAGAAAACCTCTTTTGGTAATGGGTGCTTTCGGGATGACGCTGCTCTCTTTGCCTCTCTTTTTGTTAGTCGCCCAGAGTTCATTTGTCCTGGTTCTTTTTTCTCAGCTCTGCTTCACCGTATTGATGAGCCTTTTCCTCGGGCCGATTCCCGCGACCCTGGTTGAACTGTTTCCCGCACGCCTGCGCTACAGCGCAATCGGTATTGGCTACAACATCTCCATGTGTCTCTTTGGCGGTTCCGCGCCTCTCGTTGCCACCTGGCTCGTTCGCCGCTATCACAGCATTTTTGCCCCGGCGATTTATCTCACGTTTCTCTCTGTCATCAGTCTCCTGGCCGCGATGAATCTGCCAGAACGAGAAGCAAAACGGCGTCACCTTTAACTCCCACCTTGACAGCTCCGAAACCCCCATGTTAGCGGCGAATGAATACTCATTCATTTTGAATTCCCTGTTTGGCATTTATGAAAATTGCAGTCGAAAAGCATCAAAGCGATAAATATCAAAAAATAATTCAGGCTGCGACTCACGTGTTTGCCAGTAAAGGTTTCTATAATGCCAAGGTCTCCGATGTGGCGCGGGAAGCGGAAGTAGCCGATGGAACCATCTACCTTTATTTCAAAAATAAGGATGATATCCTGATTTCGATTTTTGAAGAGAGCATCGATCGATTTATCAAAGCGGCTCATGACAAGCTGGAAGGGGTAAATGATCCTGTCGCCAAACTGCAGTATTTTATTGAGTTGCATCTGGAGCTGGTCGAAGAAAATCAGGATGTGGCGCAGGTTTTACAAATCGAACTGAGACAGTCCACCAAGTTCATGAAGGAATATGCCGCTCAAAAATTCATGGATTATCTGGCGATTATTTCCGAGGCGATTGAAGAAGGGCAGAAGCAGGGTTTGTTTAAAAAAGGGATCCAGGCTTCTATCGTCAAGCGGGCCATCTTTGGAGCGGTAGATGAAATGGCCCTGGAATGGGTGCTGATGAAGAAGAAAAAATATTCATTGAAGCAGGTGGCAGAGCAGATTTCGTTGATGTTGGTGGAGGGCTTGAGGAGTTGATTATGTCCAAAATTCTCTTAATCGAAAAACAAAATGCCATCCTCCGCCTGACTCTCAATCGCCCCGAGAGTTTTAATGCCCTCAATTTTGAAATGCTGTCGGCACTTCAAAAGGCCTTTGTCCTGGCCGAAGAGGATGCCGGTGTTCGCGTTATCCTTTTGAGTGGGGCAGGGAAGGCCTTCTGTGCAGGGGGAGATGTTAAATTTTTTTCGCAGATTTTAGATCAATCGGAAGAAGAAAAAAAATTTTCTATTTATCAAATGCCTACTCAGCTGCATGAGATGGCTTTACGAATGAAGAGGGTAAAAAAACCAGTGATTTGTGCGGTGAATGGTCCTGCAGTAGGGGCTGGCTTTGCTTTGGCCGCCTTGGGAGATTTGGTTGTTGCTAGTAAATCTGCGTATTTTAATTTGGCTTATTTCAATATTGGTTTGTCACCCGATGGAAGTTCAACCTTCAGCCTTCCCAAAATTTTGGGAACGCATAAAACATTTTCTCTCTTGGCGACTGGAAAAAATTTGAGTGTCGAAGAGGCAAACGCTTTGGGACTCGTGACTGAAGTTTTTGAGGATGCGGAGTTTGAATCTCAAACTTTAGCCTTTGCGAAAAAGATCGCTACTCTTCCGACTCAGGCTTTAGCTCAAGCCAAGCGACTTGTTTTTGAAGGGATGGCAAATTCTTTTGAAACGCAACTCAACTGGGAAACTGAAGCGGTGCGTGCAACAGCCTTATCCAAAGATTTTTTAGAAGGTGTCACAGCCTTTGTGGAAAAGAGAAAACCTAAGTTTAGGGGAATTTAGAGTTTTTACCTCACCCTAATATATATGGAGGAACTTATGAAAATCGGAGTACTACTCAAACAAGTCCCGGATACCGAAACCAAGATTCGGATCAAGGCCGATGCCTCTGGCATTGAAACCGATGGTGTTAAATTTATCGTGAGTCCTTACGATGAATATGCAATCGAAGAAGCGATTAAAACGAAAGAAAAAAATGCGGGCAGTGAAGTGATTGCTATTTCCATGGGACCTGCACGGGCTGTGGATTCCATCCGGACTGCCTTGGCCATGGGTGCGGATAAAGGGGTTCATATTGATGACGAAGGTCAGGCCTTAGACAGTTATGTCACTGCAAAAGTTTTGGCGGGAGTTATCAAAGAACAGGGATTGGAAGTGATCTTCACCGGGAAACAGGCCATTGATGCGGACATGGGGCAGGTGAGTCAGTCCATTGCCGAATTTCTCGATTGGCCTCAAGTGACCATTTTGGAAAAAATTGAATTTGTCGCTGGAAAGGCCATTGCCACCCGGCGGGTGAGTGGAGGCGCAAAAGAAATTTACGATGTGGCATTGCCTGCTCTCTTTGCCTGCGAAAAAGGGCTTAACACCC
The DNA here is from genome assembly GCA_015233135.1 of Deltaproteobacteria bacterium. Taxonomy (NCBI): domain Bacteria; kingdom Pseudomonadati; phylum Myxococcota; class Myxococcia; species Deltaproteobacteria bacterium. Next base: position 25,121 of record JADFYH010000023.1, on the reverse strand, counting down.
CTCGCTATGCCTCTTTGCCGAATATCATGAAGGCAAAGAGCAAACCCATTCAGAGTTTGAAAGTGTCTGCGCTGAAAGGGGATGCCTCGGCAAAGGTGTTGTGTTCCAACTATCGTTTACCTCCTGAGAAGGCCCCTGGAAAGATTATTCCGGGTGAGGCGGAGGCCGCGGTGAAGGAGTTGGTGAAGCTTTTGAGGGAAGAAGCGAAGGTAATATAATTAATGTTTTTTACATACTCACCTCCTCTTAAGCTAAGAGGAGGTCGGGAGGAGTTATGGTCACTTTGAATCAAATTGCCATAACGCCCCCTAGCCCCCTCTTAGCTTAAGAGGGGGGAACTAAGGAAGGAAATACTATGAGTAGCATTTTAGTCTTTGCAGAACATCAAGAAGGTAAAATTAAAAAAACAGCCTTTGAACTTTTAACCAAGGCCAAAGAGCTGGCCTCAAAAACAGGTGGATCCGTGGAAGCTGTGCTTGTCGGAAATGGTTTGGATGCCTTGGCAAATGATCTTGCCAGCTATGGTGCAAAAAAAGTGTATTTGTTGGAAAACGCCGCCTTGAGTCAGTACAACACCTTGGCGTTTACTAAGGCTTTGGCAGATCTGGTGGCCCAGGCCAAGCCGGATATCCTGCTTGGATCAGCCTCTCCCGTGGCCAAGGATTTCATGCCTCGCCTGGCGGCCCGTTTAAATACCGGCCTTGCCTCCGATACGGTTCAATTGAGCATTGGCGGCGATGGCAAATTAGTGGCTACTCACCCGATCTATTCCGGTAAGGCCTTGGTCGATGTGAAAATTACAAGTTTGCCTCAAATCGCCTTGGTGCGTGCAAACTCGTTTGGTGTGGGTGCCCCTGAAGCAGCTGCCACGGCTGAAGTGCAAAAAATAAGTGTGGAGTTGGCAGCCCTTCGTGCCCCCATGAAGGAAATGGTGAAAGGCGCTACGGATAAAGTCGATTTAACCGAGGCCGAAATCATCGTGTCGGGTGGACGTGCCATGAAGGCCGCTGAGAACTTTAAAATTCTTCAAGATCTGGCCGATGTCATTGGAGCCAGTGTGGGTGCCTCTCGCGCAGCGGTGGATTCCGGTTTTGCACCACAAGATATGCAAGTGGGTCAAACCGGTAAAGTGGTCAATCCAAAACTCTACATCGCCTGCGGAATTTCTGGAGCGATTCAACATTTGGCAGGAATGCGTACTTCGAAAATCATCGTGGCGATCAACAAAGACCCCGAAGCGCCTTTGTTTCAAAAGGCCGATTACGGCATCGTAGGGGATTTATTTCAGGTGGTGCCTTTGCTGACGACGGAATTTAAAAAATTACTGGCGGATTCATAAAAAATTCTTCCGCTAAAAGGATGGAATTCCTCCCTTTGAAAAAGGGAGGTCAGGAGGGATTTTCATAACAGAGCAGTACCCTTAAGGGAGGTATGTCTATTGTAAAATCCCCCTGCATCCCCCTTTTTCAAAGGGGGAAAAGGGCTTCATGTCGGGTCTACAGACCTCAACCTATGTACACTTCTGGTGATTCCGTTTCCATTTTAGCTTCTGAAAAATCTAAAAAACTTAGTAAGTCTTAACAAATATTAAATGATTGCTTCGGCATGATCTTTGCTTTGTACTAATTGCTAAGAAGCCAGATATTAAATTTGGTTTTTTTAGTTACTAAAGGAGTTTAACCAATAACCAAAATTTAGGAGAATAAAATGGATCCAATAAAAACCCCAGGTACTCCGGTTGAATTTACCACACGACATACTAGCCACGATACTATAACTGTCCAAGGCACAGTGGTTAATGGTCAATGCCGTGAGCAGGGTGTTCCAGTTCACCGCACATCTTATACTTTTATTCCTAATCGATAGAAGACAGCCTGTCGTAAGGACTCCTATTCAAGATCCAGGTTATGTATGTGTTAATAGATCTTTATTAACGATAATAAATGGACGTTAAAATCCATTTTATTAAGAAATAATTCCCGACTTTGACACCAGATTTTAATAAACACCCGCAAATGCAGTCTGGGTATGTGGTGTGATTTTAAAACATCAAAAATGTAGTGAACAATATTTTCCTTTCTCTATTTTTTTATTTTCACTGGCATGTACTTTTGTTACTTGTCTGTCGTGTATATCCGAACCACCACAAATGCTGCCGGTCAAAGCTATTACCATCTTGTAGAATCGTATCGAGAAGACGGTAAAGTCAGACAGCGCACCCTCATGTCTCTTGGCCGTGCGGGCGAAGATCGTATGGACGAGGTGATTTCTGCCATTGGTAAACACAAAGATGTTTTAACCCTGATGGATCTCGCTAAAAATATTTCTGTGTCAGATACTTTTATTCTTGGCCCGCTTTTAGTTTTAGAACGCATGTTTAGGGCCAGTGGTATCGATAAAGTTCTTTTGAAAATTGCTGCTAAACATCCCAAGCTAGGCTTTGATTTTAAAAAATTGATTTTTACCATGGTGGCCTCGCGCTTTGTTAAACCTGGATCTAAACTCAAGATTTACGAACACTGGCAAAATCGCTTTTATCCTGAGATGCTTGTGGGAGATACGGAGTTGCATCAACTCTACCGTGCTTTGGGTATTTTATCGGAACACAAAGAAGAAATTGAGCTGGATTTATTCTGGCAGGATAGGGATCTTTTAAGTCACGAAGTGGATGTGGTGCTCTATGATCTCACGACCCTACGCTTTGAAAGCACCGAAGCCACAGGCCTCCGTCAGTTTGGGTATTCCAAAGAAAGACGCAGTGATTGTACGCAAGTTGTTTTTGGATTGCTTTTAAAACCGGATGGGATTGGTCTGCCCAGCAATCGTAATATCGCTCTTGCCTTGAAATTCGATGAGCGAATTAATCATTCCACTTACATCAAACACGATGGTACGGGGAAGTGTGTCAGATTTTGAATCAATTCCATACTGCAAGGAACCTGCACCTGCAGTATTGAGATTGGTCACATGATAGACATCCCCTCCACGACCTCCCGTGGCAAAGGCACCAAAACCAACGGCTTCAGGGAAGGCCTTTAATCCTGAAGGAGAAGGCGTGGGCGGGGGAGTTGGAGTAGGAACAGGGGTTGGAGTAGGAGCTGGCGTAGGGGTCGGAGTTGGAGCGGGAGGAGGTGTCGTTCCGCCGCTGCTTCCTGTCACCGTGAGTTCCATCGGCTGATCGATCACCACAGTTCCTGCAGTCGCACGCAGTATGAAAGTATAATATCCAGAGACTGCAGAGGAACCAATGCTATACGTCACCGTAGGATTGATTCCCGAGTCAACAGTCACAGGATTTGGATTGACTACTGCCGTAAGCCCGCTGCTTGCTGACAAACCCACAATTTCAAACTGCACGGAATGTTGATTACCATACCAATCCATGGTGAGGGTATCGCTCCAAGTGTCACCAATCGCTTTTGAGAAATCGCGTTGTAAATAGAATTGGAAATAAGAACCAGGAGTCGTATCCACTGGGACAGGGGCAGGAGTTGGTGTTGGTGTTGGAACTGGAGTCGGTGTAGGGACTGGGGCTGCCGTCACCGTGAGGCCCATCAATACGCTGTCCGTCAAGGTGCCTCCTACTGCACTCACAGTTATAGAATAATCTCCAGGTGCTGCAGAAGAATCCACCGCAACGGTCAGAACACTCGAAGTGTCGCTGATTGAAGCGGGGTTAAAACTTGCAGTGACTCCCGCAGGAAGACCCGCGATTGAAAGATCCACCGCAGCCGTATAGTTCACTCGAGTAATGGAAAGGGTGGCATCGGCAGAAGTGCCCTGGGTAATATTGAGAGAAGGAGAATTGGAAGACAAGGCAATGCTGGGCAAGGGTAAAATATTCAAATTTAAAGGAGCTGACTTTAAGCGTCCGTTGAGGGAGGCATTCACACTCAAAGGAATAGAAATCGCCGTAGAATTGGCATTGGTGGCCGCATGAAATACCAAGGTTCCGGCACTTGAACCATCTGCTATGCTTAAAGCATCTACCGTAACACCGGCAGGCAAGGCCCCCACGGTGATATTGGCTGCCCCAGTGAGTGCAGCTGCGCTATTCAAATTGCGATTAAGATTGACGCTCACATTTTGCGTGGCTCCCGCCTGAAGATCAAGGGAAGTAGATCCTAAACTGAGAGAATAATCTATTCCACGCAGTGTTAAATTTAAAGTGGGGCTGCTGGGCACATTGCTTGACTGGACATTAACTGTCGCTAGATAATTTTGCGCGGCGGCGGGGGCAGAACTTGTCACACCAAAGGTACAAGAGGCTCCTGCCGCAAGAGTTTTCCCACTACAATTGTTATTCTGAAGCTGAAACTGGCTGGCATTACTTCCTGCCAAACTTAAAGTAAGCGTATTGGCTAAAACGGTACTGCTGTTTCTTAGTGTAAAAGATTGACTTGATGGAGCTACTCCCAGCACCGAGGTGTAGGTAGCTGAAGAAGCAGAAAGGCTCAGTGCAGCGTTAGATGCGGCGGCTTGCACATTGATACTAAAAGGCTGACTACTGACAGAACTTCCCAAGGTTGCTCTTAGAGATGGATTTTGAGTACCCAAAGGCGCAGTAGCCGTGGCTGTAAATGTGACACTCCCTGTATTGCCGGTGATTGGACTGGGGCTTGTTACTGCCGTGATGCCAGTTGCCCCTATGAGTTGAAAATACGCGGGACTTGTATTTCCATACCTATCGATGGAGATACTGGTTGTAAAACTTTGCCCGCGCTTCAAATTGAAGTCGCGCTTTCCCGCGTACCAGTCTGCATGAGCTACCCCCACCCAGGCAGTGGACGCCATAAGTGCTATCCAGAAGGATAGACCTTTCCCCCTCTTTAAAAATGACATAGCCCCCCCTATCCAAAAAAACCAGATGAGAAAAAGTGTGAAAAGGCAGGCATTAAAATTCACGCAGAAGTCGAGGAGAAGAATCTTTCAACGTAAATGAAAGACCAAAGAAGCTTCCGCCCGATCAACTCCGGAGACTTTTCCTTCTCTTTCACATCCAGTTTTTTGATAATGATTTTTTCCGCTCGCCCTAACAGGGGTTTAGGTGGGCAAAAAACATTCCCATTAAACTTGTTAAGAGATGCCAAGGAAAGTTGAAAAGAGAGGGGATTTTTCTTTTAGAAAAAGGCAATTTTTACCCAGGGGGGTGTCAAAAAAAAGCCCCGATTTTCATCGGGGCTTTTTTATCACAAAGCGCTCGCCATCGACGACTACCAACTGGCAATATTGCACAAGGCATCTGTGGAAGATCCACGAGCAACCACCTGATTATTCAATTCTTCCAGATACATCTCGATATTAGTATATCCTTCACTAGAAAGATTAATTCCGTTATGATCGTCCACCGCAGGATTCAAACCATGACGAATTTCCCAAATATCGGGCATGCCGTCATTGTCTGTATCTGCAGGATAGGCGCAGGAACTGCTCAAGGTATTAAAAGCATCTAGAAGAGGGCCAGAACTAGGAGGTGCAGAAGGAGTTGCAGCAACACTATTGATATCTTGACTGAGATAACTGACCAAACGTTGATCCATAGGATCCCGAGGGAAAGGGCCCACATTATTTTGCATATATCCTGTCACTTGTTGGGCAGGAATATAAGTAACACTGGGATACGCAAACGCAGCAGAGGCATTTGCATGGCCAATTCCAATCAAACACGCAATACCGGCATCAAAGAAATCGTCTTGATAGAATAAACCATTGCGGCTTTCATTTTGGAAATCATAGCCCAACATGGCGTTATCGGAGCCCGTACGCGCTTTCATGTAATTGCCTACCCAATTGAGATCGACAAAGAAAGAAGGACCGGTAGCCGCACAATCGTTACCCGCATTGGTTCCAGTGCAGCGGTTATACCAGATAGGGTCCACATTAGGATCAAACAGCAGGTTATTGGACAACTCGAGTTGCAAACGTTTTCCGCTGCAGTTGGTGGTTCCCAAACGACCATCTGCATTTTCTTCGCAGCTGATTTCAGGCAAACGGCCACGAATACGATTCCACATGTTGTGGTGGATGGAGAGTCTGTTCAAATCCTGAACCGTGGTCGAATAATTGATCAACATTCCATCCCAATAATGATCCGACAAAGATTCGGCGAGGATACTGTTTTGGACCGTAATATCGGATGAACGAGAAAGCTGGAAAGATTCATCGCTCGCACGTTCAAAAGACATATGATCGAGCACTATATTTTTTACACCATCTAAACGAATTGAATCGTCATTCACATAACCGCTTGCAGCTCTTTCCCCTGCTGCAGGTCGCGAATGCAAATGGCGTAAGATGATGTTTTGGCAACCAGGATTGGTTTCATAAACATTATCGAAAATAATGCCACGAGTAATAATCCCTGTAGGAGAAGTTTGACCCGCGACGGTTTTATTTCCGTAATGACATTCTAACGAAGCATCAATAATTCCACCTACAGTAAAGACAATGTATGCAGGGCCAGGCAAATCAAAACAATCTTGCAGAGAACCTGGACCACTGTTGTTTAAGTTGCTGACCTTACAAACCGTTCCTCCACGGCCTCCAGTGGTAGACACTGCACCAAAACCTTCCGCACTGGGAAAGGCTTTTAGACCTGTAGCTGCAGGAGCAGTGACAGACAAACTGACTGCTACTGTACGGCTAATGCCTGCAGCGGAGGCTTGAATGTTTAGACTCGAAGAAGCCACCGTCGCGCTAGAAGCCACATTCACGGTGCAAGTAGAGCTGTTGGATGTTGTAGCGGGGCAAGAAACAGTCACTCCGCTGGGAACTCCACTCACTGTAAAAGCTACAGAATCAGGCAGGTTGGTTCTGGCAACATTCAATGCAAAACTCCCACTGTTGCCCTGTCCAAGCGAAAGAGAAGTTGGGCTTGCACTCAAAGTAAAGTTCGCAGGCACAGCATTCACGGTAATGCTCAGAGGAACACTTTGAGTGATGCCCCCACTCACTGCATTCAGGGTGGCCGCAAAAGTTCCCACTGTAGCAGAGGCACTTGGAGTTAAACTGAGGCTACTGGTATTGCCTGTGCTAGAGGCAGGGCTAAAGCTTGCAGTCACTCCACCGGGATAACCCGTCAGCGATAAGGCCACAGCATTTGTAAAATTTGTGCGGGTGATATTAACCGCAACACTGAATGCAGCCTGACCTTGAATTAAAGTCACACTCACAGGAGAAGCAGTCACTGCAAAGCTCCCAGGAGTTTGTACACTGAGGTTCAAATTGGCTGTACGTGTAATCGTTCCCCCCACTGCTTGTATTGCTATCGTGAAACTGCCTGCTGCTGCCGCAGTAGAAGCGCTTAAAGTTAAAGTGCTGCTATTTGCGGTGGTATTGTTGGCACTGAAAGCAGCGCTCACCCCTACAGGCAGTCCAGTGACAGAAAAGGCAACTGGGTTAGTAAAGCTGCTTCGAGAAAGAGTGATGTTGCTGGAAGCAGACTGGCCTTGTACTTCTGAGAGAGAAGCAGAGGACAAAGCCAGGGTGAAGGTACTTGCAGCTGTGCCAGTGACATTCAGACTAAAACTTTGTCTATAAGTACTAGTACCCACTTTACCCGTTAACACTAGATTCTGATTTCCTGTGCTTGCCGTGGCAGAAGCAGAAAAAGTAACGCGACTATTAATGTCTGCGTTACTCGTAATATTGATGGCTGGAACCGCGGCTGTAATTCCATTTCCCCCTGTTAGAGTAAAAGTCACCGGGCCCGTAGACCCATAGGGAATAATCTGTATCGCGCTGCTCGCTGTCCCCCCTCTGGCAATATTTAAACTTCGGTTTGTTGCATAATATTCCATGGCTTGGGCATTTCTTACCCAAGTGGTGGAAACGCCTCCGAATAGCCCTAAGGCTATCCAAAAGGACAAAGTCCTTATTCTTTTTCGAAATAGCATAGCCCCCCCTTAATTCAAAAAGTGAATGAGAAAAAATAACATGAAAAGAAAAGAAATAAAATTCTCTACAGAAGTCGAGGGGAAGGATCTTTCAGTAATACATAAAGATCGAAGAAACTTCACCTAGCATCTTCTGGAACTTTTCAGTCTCTTTCACATCCAGTTTTTTAATAATGATTTTTTCCGTTCGCCCTAACAGGGGTTTAGGTGTGCAAAATACATTCCCGTTAAACTTGTCAAAGGATGCCAGAAAAAGTTAAAAGAAAGGATGATTTTTCTCTTAGAAAGAGACAACTTTTACCCAGGGGGGATGTCAGAAATTTTACAAATTTATTGTTTCGATGTTGAGAAGGGTCTCAACGAATAATTAAAAATCTTTGTCAACTTTGATGTTATCTAACAATCGATCAAGATCTTCTTTATATCCCAAATCTTCCATCACATCATCAAAATCATCCCGGGAAAAGAAGGGCGTGGTCGTCCCTTCGAAATCGAGGGGATCGGCATCTACTGAACGTTTTTGTACCGTCTTTGCGTCGGGATTTCGCTTTAAGATACTGTCTACATAGCGTTCTAGGGCCTTCGCCGATTTTTTCTTTTTTTCAGCCTGAATCTTGGACCAATTTTTGAGGTAGTGAAAACGGCAAAAACCCTCTGTCGTCTGGGCATTTGAACACTTGTTTTCTTTGCAGATTTTTATTTTTGGGGACATAGAAAAAGTTTGAAGGATATAGCCAAGTCAAAAAATCTTGGCAATCAAAAAGCTGTAAAAGCTTTCATTTCTCAGGTTTTTATTACGTACTGCGTCAAAACCGATTATTCCTCAATACCAAAATTTTTCATAATATTTTCAAATTTCTCTTTTTTACGTTTACTCTCGGCAGATTCCTCTTCCAAACTTTTTCGGAGTTCGGGCGAAATAGCTTCTTTGGTTTTCTTGTTTAAAAAAAACTGCTCGCGCAGGCGCAAGCGAAGGACCCAGAAGAAAAGACCCAGGATGCTTAGGATAAAAATGAGGAGTTCAAACCATTTCATTAAATTAATCCCCTTCTATCACTTTTAACAATTCCATTTTAATTCTTTTTAATTTTTCAGATTCCATAATTTTCTGACCAAAAATATCTTTCACATAAAACACGTCGGCCACTTGATCAACCTTGGTGGAAATTTTTGAAACATCCACGTACAAGCCTAGACTGGAGAGGGCCGTTAGTATTTGATACAAGATCCCCACCCGGTCGTTGGCGTAGATTTCGATGATGGTATAGTAGGCGGACACATCGTTATCGATCTCAATGCGAGTGGGCAGATTGCGAGCTACTTTTTTGGTGAGCCATGAAGGTCTTTTGCGTTGTTCAATAAGATCCGAAATCCGCAATCGACCCTCAAAGATATCGAGTAAATCTTTTTTCAGCAGATCCCAACGCCGATGTTCGCTGAGCATTTGCCCCTGAATATCCGTGAAACGCAGGCTAATTAAGGCCCAGCCGTTTTTGGATATATATTGTTTGGCTTCCAGAATATTCAAATTGTTTACCGCCAGCACTCCCGTGGTTTTGGCGAGTAAACCTGGGGTGGAAGAAGCATGCAGTAAAAGCTCATTCATATTTTCATCTTTGAGTTCAGTGATCTGAATCAAAATATGACCTAGGCCCACTTCTTCAATCTGCTTCAAATGGCTGGCAATTTCAGCAGGGCTGTGAGCCAAGAAGTATTTAATGGGCATCTGATCCAGAAAATCACGTTTAACGCTGCTGTCTACGTGATTTCCCAAAGCAGCCACCACTTCGTCTCGCACCTCCAACATCATTTTTTCAGCCCGCTCTTTGGTAAAATTCCCCGATTCCAAAACCTGTTTCGTTCGCTGGTAGAGTTGCGTCAGCAAACTCCCCTTCCAGGGAGTCCACACCTCGGGCCCCACTGCGCGGATGTCCGCCCAGGTAAGCAGAAATAGCATATTGAGGTTGTCCATGTGCTGCATCGACCTGGCGAACTGAATAATGAGATTGCTGTCGCCCAGATCGCGGCGTTGGGAAAGATGGGGCATCAGCAAATGACTCTTCACCAGAAACTCAACCGTTTCACATTCCTTGTCGTCGTAGCCCATGCGCTGTGCCGCTCGATGCGCCATCTCCGCGCCCACTATCGAATGATTTTTTCCGCGACCTTTTCCCACATCGTGAAAAAAAGTCCCCAAGGCCAGCAAGTCAGGACGAGGGGTTTGCAGCAGCACGTCTTTAAAGAGGGGAAACTCTTCATCATAGGCCCCTTCCAGCAATTTCGTCAGTTCGTAAACCGCAACAATGGAATGGGTATCCACGGTATAGATATGATACACATCGTGCTGCACACGATAGAGCACCTCGCCAAATTCGGGGATCAGTCGGTCGAGCAAGCGGACATCGTGCATGAGGGTAAGAATACGACCCAAGCCTCGAATGTGCCCAAAAAGTTCCCGTATCCTTTCCTGCACTTCCGCTTTTTTAAGATATTCTTCATCTACCAAAGTCACATTGAGGGTCAGCAGGCGGAGACATTCTTCATCGAGGGCCAGATTTTCTCTCTGTGCAATCAAAAAAACATTCAGCAGATTGAGCGGATTTTTTTCAAACACATCCTGTTTGAGCGGGACAATTCTTCCTTCGAGGCGACCAAAATATTCATCAAAATGTTCTGTGCTTTTCTTCTGGATAATCTTCAATCTTTTTTCGGGAGCTTGAATAAGCAGAGAGATGGCCAAACTGGTGATGCGCTTGATGTTGGCCGCATGATGATAATAGCACTGCATGAATTTTTCGACGGCCAGCACTCCCCCACTCTCTTCAAAACCAAATTCCCTGGCAATTTGCTCCTGCAAAGGAAAAGTAAGCTGGTCACTTTTTTTCTGAACCCTGAAATGGATGGCATTGCGAAGCCTCCATAAAAAATTTCTGGCGCTGATCAGTTCGTTAAAAGAACCTTCTGTCAAGATCCCCGCCATGACAAAATCTTCCAGATGTCTGAAGCTCGAAAGCGCTAGCCCAATCCAAAGCAGGGTTTGATAATCACGCAAGCCCCCTTCCCCTTCCTTCAAATTAGGTTCTAGGATATAAACTGAGGCCCCATATTTTTGATGCCGTTCCAGCATTTCCTTACGTTTAGCTTCTGCAAAAATCCGGGTATTATTTTTGGAAGCAAGTTCTTCACCCAGCAGCAGAATTAATTTTTGAGCCGTTTCCTGGTTTCCAGCCAAATAACGCTGATCCAAATAACTGGTGAAAGTAACGACATCCCCACGCATGATTTTCTGGCAATCTTTGAGGCTGCGGGTGGCAGAACCCACTTCGAGTTTTATATCCCAAAGCACATACAGAATCGCATCGGTGAGATAATTGACATATTCATCCGGAGCATCCGGATAAACAAAAAGCAAATCCACATCCGAATGCAAATTCATTTCGGAGCGGCCATAGCCCCCCAAGGCAAAGAGGGCGCACTTTCGGGGATGTTTGGGATGAGTTTCCTGAAAAAGCCAATCCGCGCGTTCAAACAAGGTTAAAATCAAATCATCCATGTAAAGCGAGGCCAAGCGAACCAAAAAATCACTGGAATAAGCTTCCAGCTCCATCTTCCTCAAGGTTTCCTGGCAGTGTTCGCGATATTCACGCGCCGATTCTACCGCACTTTCCCCAATCTTAAAGGGAATACGATAGACAGACAGGTCTTCCGAGACTTCGTGTAAAAGATGGATGGCCTCTTTTTTAAAGGCCGCGAATTTTCTTTTGAAAAGCATAGAGTATCTGCAAAGCCTCCAAGGGAGTTAAATGATCGATTTGTAAATTTTCTATCTCCTTGATAAGCGGATTTTCTTCTCGCGTAAAGAGAGGCATCTGGAGACTTTCGCTGGCAGGAGTGGGTTGAGGAGGATTTTTTTCACTGAGCTGCTTTAAAATTTCCTCGGCTCGACCAATTACTTTTTTGGGAATCCCTGCCAGCGACGCGACTTTGACCCCATAGCTTTGTGAAGTGCCCCCGGGTACTAACTGATACAAAAACAGAATTTCGCCCTTCCATTCCTTCACCGCAATGTGAAAATTTTGAAGGGCTTTTTTTTCATCCGCAAGCTGGATGAGCTCATGATAATGGGTGGCAAACAAGGCCTTGGCCTTCACCACATCGTGCAGATATTCTGCCACAGACCAGGCCACCGACAAACCATCGTAGGTAGAAGTGCCCCGGCCAATCTCATCCAAAATGATTAAACTTTTAGAAGTTGCAGTAGCCAAAATATGCGCGGTCTCTTCCATCTCCACCCAGAAAGTGGATTGATTTTTCGAAAGATTATCCGAAGCCCCAATGCGCGTAAAAATTCTGTCGAGTAAACTGAGCCGGCAAGATCTTGCGGGCACGTAAGACCCCATGTGAGCCAGCATGGCAATGACTGCGGTTTGACGAAGAATCGTCGATTTGCCGGCCATGTTGGGGCCGGTGATGAGCATCAGACGGCAAGTATCTCCATTTAATAATACATCGTTGGGCACAAAACGATTGCTGGGAAACAACTTTTCTAATACCGGATGACGACCTTCGATAATGTTTAATTCTTCGGAACTTACAAAATCAGGACAGCAATAATTATTTTCTTTCGCCACAGCTGAAAGCGAAAGCAGGGCATCCATCTCGGCAATTTTACGGGCCATTTTAGAGACTTTAGAAGCTTGAGTTGCAAGCTGAGTCCTCAGTTGGCTAAACAATTCATATTCCAGCACACGAATACGTCCTTCGGCGCCTAATACTTTTTCTTCATAAGATTTGAGTTCGGGAGTGATGTAACGCTCAGCATTCACCAGGGTTTGTTTGCGGATATAACGTGCAGGCACTTGATCGCGCTTGGTGTTGGAAATTTCGATGTAATAGCCGAACACCCGGTTGTAACGAATTTTGAGAGAACTTATTCCCGACCTCTGCTTTTCCTCTTCTTCCATTTTCGCCAGATGCCCTTTTCCATCTCTTTCAATGGCGCGCAGTTCATCCAACTCTGCATGTACCCCGTCGCGAATCAAGCCCCCTTCACGCAAGGTAAGAGGGGCATCTTCTCTCAATAGATTGAGGATATTCGAACTCAAATCCTTCAAATTTTCCCAATCGGCAAGCAGGCCTTGAAAAAAGGCAGAGTGAAAATGTGAAATATTTTCTTGAATTTGAGGAAGCAGCTCCAGACTTTTTCCAACGGCATAGACATCCCTCGCATTAGCAATGCCAGTGGCCATGCGGCTATTTTGACGTTCCAAGTCGATCACTTGAGCCAGCAGGCCCGACAGCGGCTCCGATAAAAAGGAGTTTTCTAAAAGTTCCGCAATCGCTTGCTGACGCTGAAGAATTGCCGCAATGGAATTGAGCGGATATAAAATCCAACTCTTCAATTTCCGTGCTCCCATTGAGGTTTTGGTGTTGTCCAGCACCTGAAAGAGAGTGCCCCAGGTACCACCTTCTTGCAAATTGCGCACGAGTTCCAGACTACGAACCGTGGTGGCATCCAGCACCAGATGCCCTTGTTCTTTCACCCAATGGATTTCATGCAGATGATTCACACTGCTTTTGAGGGCCTCCTGAATATAAGCCAGCAAGCGCAACGCTGCCCGCTGAGCCAGAGGAGACACCTGTTCAAGGCCCAAGGCCTTCCAACATTTTTGAAACTCGTCAGAAAATTGATTGATAATTTTACTCGAATCGAGTTCTGCCGCATAAGTTTGCAGCACACAGTGAGGAAGAATATTTTTCAGATTTTTCAGAAAAGGATGTTCCAGGTCTTGAAGGGCCACAATGATTTCTTTGGGTGCACGAAGGGGAAGCTCAGACTGCAAGGCCTCCAGAGTTTGAAAATAAGCCACGCCCATTTCACCGGTAGAAATATCCACAAAAGAAAAACCAATCTGATCTTGATGAAAACTGAGAGAGGCCAAATAATTATTACCACGCGCATCCAGCGACTCGGCCTCCAAGACAAGCCCAGGGCTAATCACACGCACCACTTCTCGGCGTACAATTCCTTTGGCGCTCGAGGGATCTTCCATCTGCTCACAAATGGCCACCTTGAGTCCTGCTTGAACCAATCGAGCAATATAAGAAGAAGCCGCATGATAAGGAACACCACACATGGGCACCGCATTTTCATCGCCCTTGTTGCGACTGGTGAGCGCAATTTCCAAGATAGCCGAGGCCTTGTGGGCATCTTCAAAAAACATTTCGTAGAAATCACCCATGCGAAAAAACAGAATGGCATCCTGGTGTTGCTGCTTCAGCTCCAAATACTGGCGTAGCATGGGGGTGAGATTCACACTGGGTTTGGCTTCAATTTCTTGCATGGAGGGACTCTATGCAGCCGAAGAAAAAAGAGAAGAAGAATCTTAGTAAGCTCTTGCTCTATGTACACTCATGCTGAGCGCACATACAAAAAAAGCGGGAGACGGGGCTCGAACCCGCGACGTCAACCTTGGCAAGGTTGCACTCTACCACTGAGTTACTCCCGCATGTTGAGTAGAGCCTGCTCAATCGCAAGCTCTGCGATTACAGGCGGAGGTCCTGCTTTTCGTATTGTAGGACTCCCGCAACAAAAGGAAGGACACTCTAAATCAAAGCTATAAAAACTTTGCAAGTGATTTGATGCAGCCAAAAAATTTTGTTTATCCTTTTGGGTTTTAAGGAGATCCAGGAGTAGGATTGCCTGAAGGAATCACCGTACCGGTCGCGGGTCGGGGAGGCATGACAGGGGGAGGGGTTACAGGCGTTCCTGCAGGAGGTGTTGGCGTGGGAAGCAGCCAAGGAATTCCTCCTCCAGCTACAACCCCCACTACAGCACCAGTTCCTGCATAGAGCAAATCAGTGATTAACACATTTCTTCGAGTAGAAGGGGGAGAGATTACTCGACCCAGGAAAAGGCTAGTTCCCGCGGCTAGAAAGCCCACGGATAAAGCCCCACCCACACTAGGTTCACCAGGAACACAACCGACGTCGTGAGATGCAATATAAATACAGGCTGTTGCTCCAATTACACCTCCCAGAACGGCCCCAGCCGCAGCAATAGGGGGAGTCCAGTCACGCACTGCATTACTCGCCCCTTCATCCCTGGCCAGATTGGCAATGAGACTATTGTAATAGCCATTCAACTGAGCACGGTCGTCATAAGTTAAGTGAAAAGTTTGATCTCCATTACGATAAAAAGCAGTTAATGTGTCTCGGGGCTGACCATTTCCAAACAAATGTCTGGCCACGGCCAAGGCCGCTGCTTGGTATAAGGATCTTTCATTGGGATGCGATTGAATGAGACGGTTCAAATTCTCTCTCAAGTTCCCTACATTTATTCTAAGTGCTGCCGGAGCAGCATTTGTGGAAGGGACAACCTCTACAGAGGCCAGAGGATGAACCGGGCCACTCGCATTAATATTCAAACAAGCTAGCACAAGTTCAGGCAGGTGCTGATTCAACCAGGTTTGATTAAAACCGGAAGGGACAGAAATGTTTTCGCTTGCTGGATGCGGAGTCCTTGGAGTCAGAATATTGTCTCTCACCAGACGAGCGGCCAGCGACTGTGCAAAGGCCTGCTCCGGAGGCAAAAGCGCCAAGCGCAGACGCTCTGCATTTTCGGGTCTTCCAATAAGATTTCTCAAATCAGTCAAACGACGCTGATTTGCAGAGTTTCTAAAGAAGTCGCCTCTTCCCTCTGCCCTCGTCATCGCCATAAGGTCTGCCTGTATCACCTCTAATAAATTGTATCGATTGTTTGCAGGGGATAAACGATAAAGCTCTGTGGCCAAACTAATTAAGTTCTCTCCAAAAGAATTTAAAGGAGGGGTTCCCAAGTACAAATAACTCACCAATTGAGCTGCAACCTGGTGTACTCCGGCCTTAACGAGATCTGGCACAGTCGCCAAACGAGGAGCCTGATGCCCATCTTCTATGCTGGGTTCAAAAGCCCTTTGAGTATCGTGCAAAAGGCTTAAGGCATCTAAAATGCGATAAGTTCGGCTTAGGGCTCCGGGTTGTCCTGCGACTGCAGTGAAGGTATCGACATCGTTAATGTAAGGCCTATTTCCCGTCAGCAGTGCACTAAAACCCACCTGCAACATGTCTTGCTCTGCATAGGAAAGACTTCCTAAGCCTGAAAACAAGGTTCTCACTCTCTCTAAAGAAATATCATCCTGCACATTTGCTTCATTTAATCCCACATAGAGACGCAAAGATCTATAAAGCGCCTCGTGTTGAGAAAGCATTGTTTGCATGCGCTCCCCCCCCAACACCAAGTCGAAGGGCACACCAAGACTGGGATCCGAAAGGAGTTGTTGTATAAAAATTCTATGTTGAAAGTCAGGGGAGCTAAGATCTAGCGATGCATGATTGATAGCCTGTATTTCAGGCCGATTTGGCTCATTAAAGTGCATAGGAACAAAACGAGTCGCTCTAAAATCACGAAAAAACCGAAAAGCTGCAGTGCTTGGAAAAATATTGGTATCCTCAGGATCAGATTGAGCCGTCCTCCTTAACATCAAATGATGTTGTCTTGGATTCCCTTCTTCACGAAAAATGACATCGGCCACATAAGACCCCTGAGTGGAGGATTCGCTTGCTGCAGGCGACCTTCCGTGATGACGACGCGGTGGTGAGGGGGTCTCACTTTCGGTAGGCTGTGGTACTTCACGGGTAAAGCGAATATCATCGATAATAATTCCCATATAAAACCCCCTCTGAAAGATTGGTCTAAAAAGTCATGCAAGCGGGTATCGTCATCCTCTCGGAAAAGTTGCTAACTTTTTTTACAATTTTTGAACCATTCAAAAGTAAGCCTTAGACCCTCGGAAATAGAAACTTGGGGAAGCCATGAAATCTCGCTCTTGGCCTGCTCAAAAGAAAGCAGGCTTCGTCTTTGTTCGCCCAACTTGGCTGGGGCATGTTCTGCCCTTTTGACCTGAGAAAAAGAACTTAATATTTCAAAGAGTTGAATCACACTGGTTTCACAATTAGTTCCAATATTAAAAACCCCATTTACCTCATTCTTCAAGGCCAAGACGTTGGCTTTGACCACATCGGCCACATAGACATAATCCCGTGTCTGCAGGCCGTCCCCATTAATGACAGGATTTTCTCCTTTGAGCATTTTTTCTAAAAAAATAGCCACCACCCCAGCCTCCCCATGGGGGTTCTGCCGAGGACCATAGACATTGCCATAACGCAGGGAGACAGACTTGATCTGGTAGAGCCGCTCATAAAGCCTGAGATATTCCTCCCCCACCATCTTGCTTAAACCATAAGGAGAGGCAGGTCGCAGGGGATGTTTTTCGGTGGCGGGGAAAAAATCTTGCTCTCCATAAATAGCCCCCCCGCTGGAGGCAAAAATTACCTTTTTAAGCCCAACTTTTCGGCCGGCTTCGAGTAAATTTAGGGTCCCCAGGATATTGATTTTGGCATCGTAGGCAGGCTCGGCTACTGAACGACGCACCTCCATCTGAGCCGCATGATGGCAGAGTACTTCGGGTTTGAACTCCTGAAAGACGGCTTCCACTTCGGGATTCACGATATCCAGCTCGTAAAATTTGGATTTGGGATTTATATTTTCACGCTTGCCACTAATCAAATTATCGAGCACCGCCACTTCATGACCTAAATCCAGAAAAGCATCTTGAATATGAGAAGCAATAAATCCGGCAGCGCCGGTGATGAATATGCGCATTGATTTTGTCCCCTTTACAAAAGCCAGTCCAGCTACTATCTGAAATAAATCATGAATATCAACGACGAAATCCTGAAAGAGAAAAAAAGACTAAACGCCGTGATCGTCGCCCATTATTACCAGGAGGCGGCTATCCAAGACTTGGCGGACTGTGTGGGCGATTCTTTGGCCTTGGCCCAATATTGCGAAAAAACGAAGGCCGACACCATTGTTTTTTGTGGCGTAAAGTTCATGGCCGAAACGGCGAAGATTCTGAATCCCGGCAAAAAAGTATTGCTCCCCGATTTGGAGGCCGGCTGCTCTTTAGCGGATAGCTGCCAACCCGCCGCATTTGCCTACTTCAAAAAGAAACTGAACAATCCCTATGTGGTGATGTATATCAATTCCTCTCCGGAAATTAAGGCCCTCTCCGATTTGATCTGCACCTCCAGCAACGCGCTCAAGATGATTCAATCCATCCCCGCAGATCGCGAAATCCTCTTTGGACCCGACCGTCACCTGGGCCGCTATCTCATCCAAAAAACCGGACGTGAGATGAAGCTCTGGCAAGGCGTCTGCATCGTACATGAAACTTTTAATGAAAAAAAATTGCTGCAGTTAAAATTGCAAAACCCCGATGCCGAGGTGATTGCCCATCCTGAATGTGAAAAGGTGATTTTGGATCAGGCGAACTATATTGGGTCTACCAAGGCCCTGCTCGATTACACCCAGAAGAGTTCATCCAAAAAATTCATCGTACTGACGGAATCGGGAATTATTCACCAGATGCAGAAAGCTTCTCCGGATAAAATATTTCTGGAAGGCCCGAATGATTCCGGCTGTGCCTGCAACGAATGTCCCTACATGCGACTCAACACTTTGGAAAAATTATTGGCCTGCATGAATAATGAAACACCGGAGATTTTGATGAAAGAAGAGTTGAGACAGCGGGCTTACTTACCTTTGAAGCGGATGCTGGAGTGGAGTTAGAGCCGGACAGTGACTCTCAAAGGCCGCTCCCTATCATAAAAAATTTGAACCTCTTCCCCCGCAATTCCCAAATGTCGTCTGCTCCCTTCTCCCGGCTCAAGACAAACACGACGATTTCCAGCCAACAAGAGAAGCAGCGGAGGGCCTTCACTATAGATCTGGTAACACCTTTCACGTCCTGTACTGCCGGCCATATCCCTGATCATGTGTGAAAATGACACAATTTTCACCGCAGAGAGTATTTCCCGAATGAAATGTCTTTCAGGAAGTCCTGCCCAACAAGCTCTCCAAGCTAAAACCATAGCCTGCTGCTCTGGAGTGAGGCCTTCCCAAAGCTTCACCCTTTCAGCAACATCGGCTATACGTGTACGCTCCTCCACAGGGATATTTCTTCTTTCTCCGGGAGTCAAAGCTTGTACCCTAAGACTCGAAGGATCTTCTGTCCTAAAAACCAGTTCTCTTTGCTGAGGGGTTAAAAGACCCCAAACCCTTTGTTGTTCAGCAGCACAGGATAAAAATATTCTTCGTGGATCCAGCAAATCAAAAACACTCGCAAGGCCCTTTTCCGGAGGCCTCACCACAAATCCAATCCCTTTTCTCGAAGGCCTCGCTGGTGCAGACGCTGGAGGCGGAGCAACTGGAGGAACAGTAGGACGAGGAAGGACTGGAGCTTGTTCACTCGCATGAGGATGTGGATTCTCAAAACTTGCACGCGAAAACAGGAAAATTCGAGAAGCAGGTTCCTCAAGTTTTACATATAAATACCGCCCCCCTTGTAGAAAACGATAAATCCCCGGAGAAGCCATGTAGCGAAATTGTGCATCAATCATAAGCGAAGAAAGGTTTTCCCAACGATTAACAAATCCCGGGGAATATTTTTGAACTACCGTGTTGCAACAATCCATACCCAAAATAAAACCCTGAGAATAAATTTGAAATCTATTTTCTCCAAATTGCAGTGATCCGGCCGTAATTTTCCAGTCTTCCATTTCCAAACATCCCCTTTCAGGAATAGAAATTCCCCAATCACTCCTATGATTTCCAAATACGCTCCCCAGCAAGGCCGTCAAACCCAAAAGGCCCCATACGCCGTGATTTGCCGCCAAAGTATGCGTCGCTGCTTCCGCAACCCCCGGATGCAAAATAGTAATCAAACCTCCCAACCCAGCCATTAAAGGCAGACCCCGTCTATCTTGCAAAGTAGTCGCTATACTTTTTCCAAAGGCCTTCACTTCTTGCGTAATCCGATTCCAATGCCTAACTCCATTCTCCCCCGCCCAACTCACTGTTCGCCCCGAGACTGCGTTGCCACCATGAATTCCACATCCAAAGCCAAAGAACGTGTAAGGGATCGTGTAAAAGCACGACCTGTAGCGAATTGACTATGCCAATCTTCGTGACTATAACCCAACATGTTTCCTATTTTTGTTTCTACAGCAGATGAGGCCATCATGGTGAGAGCACCCGCCACTCGGCCCACCGCAAAAGATAGAAGAGGATTAGAAATAAAACGACGCAACAACGGTTGCAACACATGATTAATGCCTTCGGCACTACTGAGATTTGCTACCCCGCCCAAATCTCTGAGAGAGATTCCGCTAATTTCTTCAGTATGCCCCAAAAACACATGCATCCCTTCATTTGCACGAGAAGAAACTACATGCGTCAAAGCCATTCTTAACCCAAAAGCCAGCGTTCGATTTTGTAAAGAAGAAGTCAACGCAGAGCCTAGCAAACCGCCGACTGCGCCCGAGACAGTCATCAAACTCAGTTCCATCGCAAACTCGGGAGTGAAGACTTCTTGTTGTAGGGTATCCAACACAGTTGCCAAAGCAGGTTGCAAAGCACTATGAGAGAAATGTGAAGCTAAAGATTGATGAAGAGTGTTAAAAATCTGATGTTTTAAATCTTTCAAAGATTCTTGAGCAGCATTCAGTAAAAAACGGCCCTGGGCCAGCGTAGCTGAATGTTCTCGAACTACATTTTCTATTCGTTCCGCAATGGTCGTTGTACTTGATTGTCTTAATCCTTGTATTTCTCGCATAATGTTTTCTCACTATTTTTCACTCAGGTAATGCGGTAATTTTTACGTATTCGTGTTTGTCATCGCAATGACAATGCCTTAACAACTATCGACAACTCCAAGAAGAAGTTGCGTATTTTTTTTGACGCCCTCTCTTTTTCAAACTAGTCACTATTTTACCTATGAAAATCCAGCCATTTAGCTCCATCTCCCAATTCAAAAAAGAAGACTGGAACGCCTTAAGCCCAGCAGATCATCCCTTTCTGGATTACGATTTTCTAAAATGCCTCGAAGATTCCCGCAGCATCAACCTGCCCCATTACTGGAAGGCTTTTTATTTTTCTTTCGTTTTTTCAGACTCTGCCATCATCAACTGCGTCAAAATCTTTTACTCGTCTTGGCGAAAAAACAGGGGGAATATATTGCAGGGAGTTTCAATTTAAAAAAAGGAAACAAACTGTATGGCCGTTACTGGGGCTGCCGTGAACCGATTCCGAATTTGCATTTCGAATTTTGAGCCCAGCGAAACCTACAGCGCTCATTATTTTACGCATCCACAAATTTTGGAATTATTTACCCAGTGGGTGGAGGAGCAGAATACTGTTGTAGCGGAAACAATAGAGAAATATCGGGAGTTGTCACCGATTAAAAAGAAGGTTATCCAGGAAGACAAATCATGAACTACCCTCTATTCAAAACCGAAGGACCTTGTCTAGCCCCTGATGCCCTGATTATTGGCTCTGGCATTGGAGGGCTTGCCTGCGCCGGTTTCTTGGCCAAAAATGGAAAAAAAGTTTTAATCTTAGAAAAACACAAAGTAGCAGGCGGGTTCACCCATACTTTTCAACGCAAGGGTTACGAGTGGGACGTAGGCCTGCACTATGTGGGCGAAGTACAACAGCAGAAAAATCTACTGCGCAAGGCCTTCGACTATTTATCGGATGGGCAGCTCGACTGGGCGGACATGGGCGAGGTTTATGACAAGGTGTTCATTGGCGAAAAAAGTTTTGATTTTGTGAAAGGTGTTCAAAATTTTAAAAATAAACTCATCGAATATTTTCCAAACGAAAAAATAGCCATTGAAGGCTATGTTGAAAAAGTGTTTGAGCTGACACGTTCTTCCAAAAATTTCTTCATGGCAAAAGCCCTCCCCTCTTTGATTGCTCCCCTTGCTTCGTCCTGGCTAAAGAAAAATTTTCTAAAACTTTCCCGACAAAGTACCCTGCAGGTTTTAAATCGTCTCACACAAAATCAGGAACTACGCGCTGTACTCAGCGCCCAATACGGCGACTACGGCTTAGCACCCGCACAAAGTTCTTTTGCCATTCATGCCCTGGTGGCCAAGCATTATTTCGAAGGAGGATCTTATCCCGTGGGAGGATCCGGACGAATTGCCGCCACAATTTATAGTATGCTCAAAAAACATGGCGGAGAAATTTTCGTCAGAGCCGAGGTAAAAGAAATTCTGATTCGAAATCAAAAGGCCTATGGCGTAAAATTGGCGGGGGGAGAAATCATTGAAGCCCCGCTGGTGATTAGCGATGTAGGAGTTTTAAATACCTACAACAAGCTCATTCCCCAGCCTTCCGAAAAATTAAAAAATGCCGTTAAAGAAGTAGAACCCTCTCTAGCCCATCTCTGTTTATATATCGGATTAAAACAGCCTCAAGAAATACTGCAGCTCCCCAAAAGCAATTACTGGATTTATCCTTCAGCCGATCACGATCAAAGTATCGCGTCTTACCTCAAAGACCCTGAAAACTCGGCGCCTCCCGTTTGCTACATTTCTTTCCCTTCTGCGAAAGATCCTTCGTGGGAAAAACGTTTTCCTGGAAAATCAACAATTGAAGTAATTGGCGTCTGCCCTTATGAGTGGTTTAAAAAATGGGAAGACAAACCTCGACGCGAACGAGGAGACGATTACAAGGCCTTCAAAGAAAAATTAGCCAAACCCCTTTTGGAGTTACTCTACCAACATGTGCCTCAGGTGAAAGATCAAATTGATTATTATGAAATTTCTACTCCTCTCTCCACACGATACTATTGCAATTACGCTCAGGGAGAAATTTACGGCCTGGCCCACACGCCTCAGCGCTTCGATCAAGATTGGCTGAAACCTCAGACTCCCATCAAAAATCTTTTTTTAACCGGACAAGATATTACTACCGACGGAATCGCCGGTGCCTTGATGGCTGGGCTTTTAACGGCTTCTGTGATTTTGAGGAAGAATTTGATTAAGGAATTATATCGCTAGAAAATTTTAAGGCACAAATTGTTTCAACCATTTCACATCCTCTTTTGCCCGGTCTGCGTCCACTTGGGTATAAAGCTCTTCGGGGGGAAGCTCCAAATCTTCATCACCATAAAAGCTCGTTTCACGCTCCAATCGCAGATGTCTAGAAATCGAAAGAACCCTATCCAGATGCCCGATGAGTGGTTTAGAAAGTTTGTTTTTTTCTTTTTCAATAATTTTTCCAACATCGTGATAATGGGGTCCCCAACTGGCCTGTCTTCCGGCTCGAGAAAAACATCATGATCTTGGAATCCGATTTGGTGGAATGGATGAAAAGAAGGTCCCAAAAGATGTTACGTAGGAAAAAATGAGCTGTGATATGATGATCTTTATTGCTCCATTTCATATTGGATTTCTTTTTCTTCTGGCTTGTCCTTTGGCAGTTCATGCAACGAGTATCCAATGGCTTTATAGCCTCGGAGTCGACGGAGAAACATTCTTCGAAGCATGGGCACTTCCTGATCCACATAATCATAAACTTGGACAATACTTTTTCCTTCATGCGAACGATGAAGTCGCCCGACATATTGTTGCAAGGTGCCTTTCCAGGAGATGGGGCTCACAAGAAACAAAGTATCCAGACGGCTGTCGTCAAAACCTTCACCGATGTAACGACCTGTAGAAAGAATAATTCTCTCTTCAGAATTTGGCAGGGCAGCCATTTCATCCATTAAAGCTACTCTTTGCTTTTTACCCATTCCGCCTCGTAAAACAAAAATATGTTTTACAAATTTTCTGAGGCGATTTTCAAAAGTCTCCAAATGCTCCGTTCGCTCGGTAAGAACAAGAGGAGATCGTTTTGATTCGAGTGCTTGTAAAATGTCATCAAAGATAAGGTCGTTGCGTTGCTCATTTTGGACCAGTGCTGAATAAATTTCTTGAATACTGTGCTGACCCATTTCTGGCAGGCTAAATTTTGTGTGTCGTGGAATGACCAAATGTTCAAATTGGGTCATTTGCTGATGCTGCTTGGGACTTACCTTAAAACGAATGGGCCCACATTGCATGGTAATAATCGGATGGTGGCCGTCTTTGCGAACGGGTGTAGCGGTAAGGCCGAGCACATACTTCGCTTTCACTTGTTTGAGTACCTGCTCAAAACTGAAGGCTGAGATGTGATGGCATTCGTCGATAATGACATGACCATATTCTGAGACAATGGGCTTCACTTCACCTTCACGATGCAAACTTTGCATCATCGCAATATCAATGATTCCTGTTGCCTTTGATTTTCCTCCACCAATTTCACCCATGGATTTTGGAGCAAGTTCCAAAAACATGGAAAGACGCTCCTTCCATTGATCCATCAACTGCTTACGATGCACGAGAATCAAAGTGTTGGTCTTCCGCTTGGCAATCATAGCTGCGGCAACCACCGTTTTCCCAAAGGCAGTTGTGGCTGAAAGTATTCCGATATCGTGTTTGGAGAGTTCTCGAGTAGCTTCCTTTTGTAGTTCACGAAGTTCCCCCTTGAAACGTACATGAATCAATTTTCCTGAAAAGCGTTCATCCATAATTTCAGATTTGATACTGTGTTCTTCGAATAAATCGACAAGCTCCCTTAAACAGCCTCTTGGAATAGCAACATAGTTTAAAAAGTCTTCGCCACAGGAAATGATTCTTGGTTTTCCGTAAGTGGAAAGTCGCATGGCTTGAGTTTTATAAAACTCCGGATTTTGAAAAGCTGCAATGCGCAGGATTCGATTGAGCATGGCCGAGGGGAGGCCACTTTTTTCGACATAGATCATATTGTCTAATGTGATCTTGGCCTTTTCAGGGAATGGCCCATTGATTTTTTTGGATTTTCGTTCTGATTTTTTCCAAGGCTTGATGGGAGTTTCATCTTCTTCATCGATCAACTGGATTTCACCTACTTCAGCACGAAACTAAACAGAGATAAGAATATTATGAATCTGATTTTCCGTGATCTTTTTTATCTTGGAAAGAATGGCCCATTGATCTTCATACAGATTTCCATTTTCGTCGATGAACACACTATTGCCACGACTCCGGGGTTCCCGCTGAAGTGGTAGCGCAATAAGATTTCCAAATCCTCCTTTGGGCATCGTATCTTGATTGGGAAAAAGCCTGTCGTAAGAATCAAGACCTACTTGTCAGCGCGCATGACAGGGAGCCTGGAGTTCGCATGATAGGGCCCCACCTGTACGCATGATAGGGACCCGGTGGTTCGCAAGGATAGGGACCCACTTTTTCCTCTAAAAAATAGCGACGGATCTT
>JADFYH010000022.1 GCA_015233135.1 Deltaproteobacteria bacterium | reverse complement strand
CAAAAAAAGTGAGCCAGGGGAAAATAATTAAAAGAAAAAGGGGCCACTACATTTTGACCCTAAAATCCTCATCCTTACTTTTCATCCACTTATCTGAATATTTCAAAATTTAGCGCGGAAGTCGGGAGACTTTCCTAACCTACTGCGCAATCCCTCTGCTGCATTGGGATTCCCCCATTTTTCCTCACTGTACATGAGGTGCTCTTTCTTTCGGCTCATGCTCCGCCTTCAACTGCCCACAAGCCCCTAAAATATCACTCCCTCGGCTGCTGCGAATATTGGTCTGAAAATCACGTTCAGCCAGATAATTTTGAAACTGTTTTACGCTTTCGTCATTGGGACGCTTGAATTCTGAACCTGGGAATTCGTTGAATGGAATTAAATTAATTTTGCAAGGGACGTCCGATAAAATTTTGGTGAGACGCCTGGCATCTTCTTTGGTGTCGTTCACTCCAGCAAGCATCACATATTCCATGGTAATGCGTCCGCGTTTGGGGAGAGGATATTTGCGACAGGCCTCCAACAACACTTCCAGGGGATATTTTTTATTGATGGGTACCAGCACACTTCGTATTTCATTGGTAGTGGCACAGAGAGAAATCGCCAAACGCACATCCGAATGAGCACCAAACTCCAACATCTCAGGCACCAAACCACTGGTAGACACGGTCACTTTGCGTTTGGAAAAATTCAAGCAACGCGGCTCCACCAAGATGTGAACTGCGGGAATTACAGCCTTCAAATTATGCATGGGCTCGCCCATGCCCATAAAGACAATATTGCTCATGCGCTCACCTTCTCTCAAATTGCGTCTAACGACCATCACCTGTTCCACAATTTCAAATTGAGTGAGGTTTCTCTTTAAGCCCAAAAGCCCCGTCAAACAATAGCGACAACTCATCGCGCAACCCACCTGAGAAGAAATACAAAGGGTGAGGCGATCTTCGTTAGGAATCAGCACCGATTCTACGGTTTCGTTGTCCTGCAAGCGGAGAAGGTATTTGCGGGTGCCATCATTCGAGATCTGCTCGGACACAACAGAAAGGCGTTCTATATTGTAGCGTTCTGACAACTCCTGGCGCAATTTTTTAGAGACATTGGTCATCTCTTCAAAAGTCGTCACATCGCGCTCATAGAGCCATTGCAGAACTTGCTGCAGACGGTATTTCTCTATACCCATTTCTGCCAGCTCAGCTTCCAACTGAGCTAAAGGAATATTTTTGATGTTTATTTTCTGCACGCCAGGAGCGGGCTATAGTCTAGGAAGCCTACTTGTCAAGGGCTGTTGGGCGGACCACCAAAATGGCTCAAGATATCACGAAATTTTCCAATAGTGAGTATGGGCATGGGGTTAGTAAGCAGCTTTCCCTCCAAGGCAAGGTCATAGCTTCCATCCGGATTTTTTTGAGGCTCAATGAGCACAAAGAAAGGCACCGTTTTTACTACCTCAGGGCTCACCTTAAACTTTCCCTCTAAACTCAAGTTTGAATCTGCGACCGTTTTCCCCGCAAGAATTTTCCCTTTCAAGTTCAGATTTAAATCTTCACCGTTCAAATTCAGTTGAACCAAGTCTAGAGAAGACCCTTTTAAATTCATTTCGAGTATTGATCCTTTATCTTGAGCAATCTTTAATTCGTTAATGTGCAAGGCCGAGCTGGGGTTGCTGAGATCTAAGGGGATGTTCAAATCGAGTACTTTTGCGTTTTTAACTTCAAGTTTTAACCTTCCGTTTGTCTCAGAATTATTTTTCTTATTTATTTTGTAACTCATCTCCCCATTTATTAATCCTTCCATCGAAATACCTGTAAGGCTTTTTGCAAATCCGAGGTTATAATTGTCGGCCTCAAGCTCTATAGACGTTTGATTGGAATCATCGATTAGCATTCCCTCAATAATTCCCTTTCCTGATTTGAGCTGAAAACTCGATTTGGTTTTTCCAAACAATAGAGACAGTAGGCTGGGATTGATTCGAAAACGATCCACTTTCAACTGAACTTCTTCATTCGCAGCAGAGGCCCCTTGTACCTTATCAAAATCAAGACCGGTAAATAGGCCAAAACTTAATTCCCCCGCTCGAATACGATAATTAAAACCAAAGGTACGATTCAATACATCTTCCGCTTGATAGATGACTCTGTTTTTCAAGGCCTCATAGGGCAAAGTCCATAGAAAAAAAATCCCAAAAAATAAAAAGAAGGAGGGAATATAAAAAAAATTTCTTAGTGCGCGATTCACTTATTACCTCCCTCTTTCTCGTCTGATTTTGGCGCTTTCAGCGTGTAAGTAGAGACATCAAAATTTAAATCGAATTGCTGCCGATTGTCATAGCGGGGTTTTATCTGCAGTTTTTTTACCTTGAGCACCCCTCGTTGAAAGCTTTCAATTTTATATAAATAATCGATGGCTTGCTGCATGCTTACCCGGGAGACCCTTACTGCAGCAATATTTTCTTCGACCAGACCCTCGGAACCTGAGGAAGGTTGTTCTTTAATGGCATCAATATTTTTATCCAGCCCCGATTGAGCGGATAGGGATTCCAAAGTAGTAGATAACGGAATTTTTCCCCTACCTTCCCACTGACTTTTAATAGCCTTGAGTTGACTATCCACTAGCTGATACTCTCTTAGTTTCGATGACAGTTCGTCCATGTTTTTTTCGTGGTTGAAAATATTTTTTTGAAGTTTTGAAATTTTAGATCCCGCACAGGTCACAGGGACAAACACGAGCAAGAGGAGCAATAACACCGAGCCTATAGTTGCGAATAAACGCTGCTGCTCATCCAAGCTTAAAAACTGGTTATAGAGCTCTTCAGGATTTAATTTTTCCTTAAGGGAATAACGGCCCACATTAGACTCCTATATCAAATGAAAGAGAAAACTTGATTTCATCTTGCACGCCTTTACGGACATTCCCCGTCTGCACATTTTTAAACTGGGAAATCTTCTCCAAAGACGATTTTACTTTATCTACCGCCTCGTAAGACACGGTGCGGCCTTCTAGTCGAACATGGTCGGTGGCAATATTCAAATCGTCTACGTCCAATTTCAGATCTTGCCGGCTCGGAAGTCCCATTGAGATCATCCTTAGAATTTCCAAGGCCGACAAGGCAGAATCGCTTTGTAGCTTCGAAAGCTCGTCCTGAGACTTGCTTATTCTGTCTTTAATCAAATTCTGTGCGTCCGTCATTTTTTCAGGCACTTTTTTTGGGAGATTTGTCAAACCCTGAGTCAGCAAGGAAGCAACGCTTTTATTCAACTTCTGTTCACGGTCGCCTAGTAAATAAAGGCTAAACGAAAAGTAGACAACACCCAGCACCAACACCACAATAGCCGCAATGGCCATGGGTTTGAACTCCGCAGAAATGGCCTGAATATCTCGGGTATACGCAAATTCATCTCGTCTAAAATTAAGACTCACTGTTTTTCCGGGATACACAGCACGTAAAACCATCGCAACACAAGGCGCAATGAGAACTCTTGCAGTTTCCGGATCTTTCAAATGACTAAAGGAATAATCGAGCACATCCAGGGGAGAAACATTGAGTTTTAGAACAGTAGAAAGATATTGATCAATGCCCGAAAGCCTTGAAGTGCCCCCACAGAGAAAAACAGCTTCAATGACACTTCCTCCCTTTTCGTAAAAAGCAAAGAGGGTCTGTCGAACCTGAACTAAAATCTGGTCTACCACTTCTTGGATAGCCTCTGTAAGTTCTGAGGAGGAATCAAAGGCAGAAATTTGTCCTTCGCTGTGTTTGATTTGTTGAGCCCTCGAAAAATCAACCTCCATCACTTTTGCGATGGCTTCAGTGATATGTTTACCGCCGATGGAGATAGTTCTGGCCAACTTCAATTCTCCACCAGACAAAAGGGTGAGTTGGGTTTTGCTGTGACCCAAATCCAGTAAGGCATAACAACCTTGGGGAGGCAACATGCGCGAGTGGTACAAGTTGGCAAGGTCCAGACTTTCTACACCTACATAGCGAGGATCAAAGTTGGCTTCACTGAGCATTCCTAAAAATTTTGCGATTTGAGCCTTGGGGGTATAGGCCGCGATAACAGTAGTTTGAGATGCCTTCTTTTGGATGGGAATGTAATCGATGCAAAGATCTTCCACAGGAAAAGGGACGAAGGTCTCGAGTTCAAAATCAATTGCCGAATCAATTTTGGCCGCCTGGGTAAAAGGAAAATCCAGGGTACGCAGGGCAGTTTCGGTCCCTGAAAGGGCCGTAATAGCAGTATCGTAACTTAAGGGATGTTCCTCAAAAAATTTTTTGAGTGTAACAGAAATTACCTGCTCGGGGCTCAAGGCTTCATGTTGCTCGAAAGGAATTTCAAAAAAATCGCTGATTGCAAATTCTCCCATTGAGCGTTCAGCACGAGTAAGCTTGATAGAATAAGAACCCAAATCGAGCGCTAAAATAACTTGTGGCACTATTGAACCCTCCAATACAAAATCTTCCACTGATCAGGGTTGGCGTTAGAAGTATCGACTACGGCTACAATCTTAACTTCTGCATGATCCATGGTCCCCGTCGCTTGTATACGAAGATAATTTTCGTTGCTACTAATCATACTGGCAAAAGAATTCTGATTTGCTGCCCCTGCTCCCGCTCCGCCAGGCATCGAAGTAGGAGCCGGCTGAGAAGCAGGAACCGCTGTACTCGCCGGACTCGCAGCAGCACCTGCTCCCCCCCCCCCGCTAATGCCTAAACTTTCATTCAATGCCTGCGCCATGGCCTGGGGATCCGGACATTTTTCACGAACTTTCTTCAGCACGTTTGTCAGTCGCTCATCGTTGTCGGCCCGAATGGGTTCAATGTCGCTGCGCTGTGAATAAGCAATAATCAAACCTTTAAGCAATCCATCCCCGGCTGCACAGGCGTTGATCTTATCGGCACTTCCATAAACAGTCACATGTTTTTTTAACTCTTCGAGCAAATCTTCATTCATTCCCGGAATAAAAATGAGTTCATCCACACTCAGGAGTTTGGCATTTTTGGGTTTGGCTTTAGTTCCCACATAAACACTGGATTCACTTCCCCGTTCTGAGCCTCCCATTTCATTGATGACATCATTTTTATCGATATAATCCGCAATGCGATTCGTAAGTTCCTCGGGCCCTCTTTGCTTGTCTTTGATGTATTTTAATAACTCATTTTGCCTCAACAGGGAAATGAGTACTGTTTTCAGGCGATCGTACTCGGGTTGAGTGGGGGTCAAATAATAAAAGGCATTCAAAGGAATTTTTCCGTCCTCGGCATCCACCTCCGCATTAAAATTTCCCTCAAAGCTCAAAAAACTTTTTGCCTGTTTTTCAGACATCATGTCAGCACTTTGTTTGATATTGGACAACTGATCGGCACTCAATTCCCACTCCCCCGTCCCACCTTTTTCGGCTCCCGTCGCCATCTGCGCTAAGCCACGCAGCATCTCCGAATTGATGGGCAACATTTTATAAAGGGGTTTTATCTGAACAGTACGTCCCAACTTTTGTGAGGCCTGACGAACCATGTCTTTGGTATCCCGATCAAAACGAATCAAGATCAACGCAAACTGGTAGGCCGTTTGAGCCAGATAATTGGCCTGCAGGCGGTCGCGCTCATTCATAGCCACGTTAAAAGTTACGTTACTATTATAGGCAAAATCCACAACGATCGAAGTAAGCAAGAGCAGGGAAGAAATCACCATCAGAAGTGCAACACCTTTTTTTGATTTGAGTTTGTGCATAATGAAAGCATTAACTAAAAATTCAACGCCCCCTTATACATCCTGAGTTCCGCAATGGTCTGATAAACCAAATCGTCCTCCCCCTCTTCGCCTTCCAAAATTAACTGGATTTTTACCGCACGAGGAAGCTTGCCTGAATTTTCGAGTTGAGAAGAATCCCAGGATTTAAGCCATTCTTTTTTATCAGGATCATAATATTCAAAATGCATTTCTTTTACGCCCTCTACCAACACTTCGAAAACCCCACCCTCACTGGGCTTGTCATCCAAGGTTGCACTTTCTCGTCTGAGTAAAACTTTCTTTTGAGAATTTTCCTTGTCTGTATCGATTGAATACCCAATCTCACCAAAATCGGCTTCAGGAGAATTTTTAAAATAACGATAATGTGCAAAAGAAGGGAAATTGATGTCCGAATCCTGCCCTATGAATACCGTTTTCATGCGCCCGTCTGAGGGCATTAACTCAGCGCCTAGGATAAAGGCCATTTGCAAGTCATAACTCATTTTCCCCAAGGCGAGCGAGGCAGAATGATTTTGTTCATCTTTGTTTTCGGACATTTGTTTTCCATTAATCGTTTGAAAGGTAGAAGTGTAGATCAGCAGTGACATCATCGACAGGATAGCCATGGAAATCATGACCTCTATGAGGGTAAAACCGTTTTTTGATTTCATTTTAATTTCACCAAATGCGTCGTCAAAACCAACTTGTCTTGTCCCTCACCTTCTTCCCCCCAAAATACAGTCACCTTCAGTTCTCGAATGGACTCAGAAATTTTTTTAGTCACGGCTTGTGCCAAATTATTAACTATGTTGTCTATTCCTGGAGTGGAGTTCTGGCCCGTGCTCCCACTTTTTTCACTGGCTTGTCCCATATCGAGGCCTGCCTCTTTTCCTAGAAGTTGAGGACTGATGAAAGGAATTTCCACCTTCTTGATACTGTAAGCCCAGCGGTAATCTTCAAAAGGTTTTTCAAACACACCATTTTCTTCCTTTTCATCTGGAAAAGCTCCCCGGGCCATTTCCTCATCCAGCCCAATTCTGATTTCAGCCATGCGTCCACGGGCGAGTTGCACCGCTTTTTCAGTTTGTTCTGCCTCGGCGGAAGCCCTCAAACTATTGCCCATTCCGCTGTAGAGGCTGAGTAGGGAAAAAGAAAGAATTGCCAGGGCAATCATGATTTCTAAGAGAGTGAAACCGTGGGACGTGAGGCGTAAAACGGGATATAGATTTCTTATCGAACAAAACACTCCTTTCATTTCACGTCTTACGTTTTTCGTCTCACCTTTCACCTTCTTCATTTTCACTCCCCTTCCAATTTCATTTCCGCATAACTCGCACGGATTCGAGTTTTCCCACTTGCGGAGTAGGTTTCCAGTGAATAGAAGTTCTCTTCACTTTCGTCGCAGAGATTCATCACCATTTTTTCCACCCAACCATTTGGAAAGAAATAAACAAAGACTTGCCCAGAATCCACAGGAACGGGAGCATGCTCGACAAAGATATTTTTGAATTTAAGACCTTGGGGAAGTTTAATTTCCTTCAAAAGAGCCAAATCGACTGGGCTAAAATTTTCTTTCGGCTTGGCCTCTTCTAAGGAGGATTCCGCGCCTTCTGAGGGAGACGTTTTTTTCTCCTCCTTTGCCCGCCCCTCTTTATCAGAAGCAGCCTTGTCCGCTTCCTCTTCACTGGAAATTCTGAAAGGCTCTGCCGAGTATTCGGGAGTCATCGTGTTTTCGGTCAAATCGATTTTTAAACGAAAATACTGCCCCTTTACTGCCGATTCATTGAAAATCATCTTGATGCTGGTGGCTATCTGGCTGGAGATATCGCTTAACTTCTGTTCTCCGTTATCCGTAAGCAAGGTGGCCGCCAGACCCAAAATCATGGCGACTATCCCCATTGTGACCATGATTTCGATGAGGCTAAATCCCCTGTTTGATTTTAGGATTTTATTTTGCATGATTCTCCCCTCTCCCCCTTATATGAGAAAGCAAGGAGAGGGTTAGGGAGAGGGTGACGCCTACTTTATCTCATAATTTTTAATATCCGCCGCATAACCCTCTCCACCTTCGGCCTTGTCCTCTCCTAAAGAAGTGATCTCATAGGGATGCCCTGCTGTTCCTGGAGAAGTGTAAATAAAATCTTCATCCCAGGCATCTTTAGGAACCCGCTTCATGTAGCCATCTTTGGGGTAATTTTCTGGAATTTTGCCCGAAGTGGGTTTTTCCACCAAGGCCTGAAGTCCTTGCTCAGTACTGGGATACATGGAGCTTTTTCGTTTATATTGTTCCAAGGCATTTTCTATGTTTTTGATTTCAATCTTTGTCGTCTCCACTTTTGATTCTGCCAAATAATCCATGACGTTCACTGTGACCAAGGCCATGATGGAACCAATAATGGCCACCACCACCATAATTTCTATCAGGGTCATCCCTTTTTGATCTTTCATTCGCTGCATGAAGCGTTTAAACATATTTTTCTCCTCTTTTTTAAAATTAAAAACTGGTTCAACCATGTTTTACCACTTGGCCCATTTTTAACATGGGAAATAAAATCGATAATACAATAAACGCCACTACCACGCCCATCACCACAATCATAATGGGCTCCAGCAGAGTTGTGAGCGTAGAGACTTTGGTATCCACCTGCTGTTCGTAGTTGTTGGCAACTTTCTCCAGCATATTTTCCAATTCTCCCGTTTTTTCGCCGATGGCAATCATCTGGGTTACAATGGGAGGGAATTGCCCGCTACGTCTCAAAGGCTCGGCAATCGATTCTCCTTCTTTTACCGAAGTACGAGTTTCCTCAATCACCTGTGAAAGCACCACGTTCCCTACCACATTTTTCACGATATCTAACGCAGCCAGCAACTGCACACCAGATAACATCATGGTAGAAAGAGTTCGGCAGAAACGCGAGATAGCC
Source organism: Deltaproteobacteria bacterium (assembly GCA_015233135.1). NCBI lineage: Bacteria > Pseudomonadati > Myxococcota > Myxococcia > Deltaproteobacteria bacterium. The sequence goes on along the minus strand of JADFYH010000022.1, from coordinate 40,129 downwards.
AACTTGCGCAGCATGTCTCCAAAAATGGGGGCTCTGAGGGAAAAACGATCGAGCATGAATCTTCCTTTAGTTGAATTTTTAAAGCGATTGAATGCATACAGCAAAAGAGGAATTGCCAACAAAAAGACAAACCAATAACTTGAAATAAAGCCGCTGAGAGACACGACAATCTGGGTGGGGAGAGGAAGTTTCATTTTTGCATCTATAAAAATTTTTGTGATCTTGGGAACCACCCCCACCAATAAAAAGCACATGAGCAAGCCACCTACAGCCCCCATCACGACAGGATAGGTCAAGGCACCATTTACCTTACTGCGCAACTTGGCCTGACTTTCGGTAAAGTCCGCCAAACGACTCAGCACGGTATCGAGGGCCCCTGAGGCTTCCCCGGCGGTAATCATGTTTAGGTATAAATCCGAAAAGATATAAGGATAAGCCTTCATGGCATCGGCTAACCTCGAGCCTTCCACCACTTTATCTCGAATATCGGAAAGGGCCTGCTTCAATTTTGGATTTTCAATTTGATCGACTAAGGCATTGAGGGAATCGACCAGAGGAATATTCGCGCCAATCAAGGTAGAGAGCTGCCGCGTCATTTCGGCGATTTCCTGAACTTTCACCTTTTGAAAAAACTGAAACCCTTTAGTGCCCGATTTTGCAGCCTTCCCCTCTCCCACTTCGGTAGGAAAAACATTAATTTTGCGCAAGCGTGCACGCGCAGCCTTAATGCTTTCGGCATCCAGCGTACCGGAAACTTTTTTTCCTGTGGAGTCTATTCCTTTGTAGCTATAGATAGGCATTTTACCTTCCACCCCCTCTTAAGCTAAGAGGGGAAAACGCGAGAGTGTTTTCGGGAAGTTATGGCAATTGGATCCAATTGGACATAACCCCTCCTAACCTCCCCTTAGCTTAAGGGGAGGGATAATAACTTCACTCCCTCATCTGATCCTCTTGAGTTACACGCAAAATTTCCTCAATAGTTGTTTCTCCCAGAAGTATCTTGCGAACTCCATCCTCACGCAAACTCACCAGGCCTTTTTCCATCGCCCGTTTTTTTACCACGCCTGCTTCGGTATTTTTCATAACCAAGGCCCTGATTTCTTCGTCCATCACCAAAATCTCGTGAACTCCGGTTCGTCCTGCGTAACCCGTATCCATACAGGCGGGACAACCTTTCGCCCTGTAAAGCACCTTGTCGGCCAAGTCTCCCGGTTTTAATCCAATCATCTGCAATTCTTCAGGGGAAGGGGTATAGCGCAGGGCACAATCTTTACAAACGGTCCTCACCAACCTTTGTGCAATAATCGCGAGCACAGAAGAAGCCACCAGGAAGGGTTCTATCCCCATGTCTATCAAACGGGTGATGGAGGAAGCCGAGTCGTTGGTATGCAAGGTTGAAATCACCAAGTGACCTGTCAATGAAGCCTGAATCGCAATCTCAGCCGTCTCTTTATCTCGAATTTCACCGATCATCACGACATCCGGATCCTGACGCAAGATGGAACGCAAGGCCGAAGAAAAGGTAAGATCAATTTTATGATTCACCTGAATTTGATTGATCCCCGACAACTGATATTCTACAGGATCTTCAACGGTGATGATCTTCAAATCGACCGTATTGATTTGAGACAGCATCGCGTACAAAGTTGTGGTTTTACCAGAACCGGTAGGACCAGTGACCAAAATAATTCCATGACTTTTTTGAATGAGATTTTCAATAGTCACCAAATTTTTTCCATCAATACCAATCGCTCCCAGGGAGATAACCACTTTGCTTTTGTCGAGTAACCGCATAACCACCGATTCACCGAAACTGGCGGGCAATGTAGACACGCGAATATCGATATCTTTTCCAGCAATTTTAATGCGAATACGACCATCTTGAGGAATACGTTTTTCGGCAATGTTCAAATTTGCCATGATTTTAATACGGCTAATCACCGAATTTTGCACTTTTTTGGGCGGATGCATGATGTCGTAGAGAACTCCATCAATACGAAAACGAACCACTAAATCTTTTTCAAAGGGCTCCACATGGATATCGGAGGCCTTAGACTTGACAGCTCTAAAGAGCAAACTATTCACAAGTTTAATGATGGGAGCTTCATCCGATGCATCCAATAGATCCTGAGGTTCTTCCAACTCCTGGGCCAGGGTATCGAGATTTTCTTCTGTAAGGTCTTCCATCACCGAGTTCTGTCGCTCGCTTGTGCGATTATAAACTTCGTTGATAATTTCTGTAATTTGAACAGCGCTCGCAATAATGGGCCGGATAGGGGTTCCCAGAAGCATTCTCAAATCGTCCAAAGCACAAATGTTAATGGGATCTGCAATGGCCACTTCGATTTCATGCCCCACCTTTCGAAGCGGAACGAGCTCATTCTTCTTTGAAAAATTGATAGGCACCTTGCTCACGAGTTCAAAGGGAATCTGATCACTCTGCAATTTTGTGGCATAAGGAATGCCTAACTGGATACTAATGGCCTTTAAGATATCTTCCGAACGCAAATAGCGGAGCTGAACCAGGGCCTCACCCAATTTGATATTTTTTTCTTTTTGAACAAGTAAACCCTCTTGAAGTTGACCTTCAGTAAGCGAAGTGTGCTCGATGAGAATGTTGCCCAGGCTTTTATCTTCCATAATTGCAAACCCATTGAAAGTTTGAGTATTTAAAAATACCCGTATTATTAAGAATTGGGTAAAAATAGTAGATGGCTTCCATGAAAAAGATCAACTAGAAGTTTTTAATTTGGCTCCTATTAAGGCAGGCCCCCTTTATTCAGGCAGATTAGACGGGATTCCTGACCTGTTTTTCAATTTCTTCCTCTGTTCCAGGAGAAGCATTCTCCTCTGACTGTATTTTGGAAAAATGCAGCTTAAGGATTCTGCGCCTTTTTACCTCTTCCACCCGAACTGAAAAACCTTGTAACTCCAATTGATCGCCTTCTTTAGCAAGTCTACCCAAACAATTAATGATGTACCCTGCAATGGAAACATTATTTTCATCATGAAGTATAATATTCAACGCCTGGGAGACTTCCGGGATAGGCGTAGTGCCATCAATACGATATTCATCTTCTGAGATTTTTAAAATTTTTGGGGCTTCCTGATCAAACTCATCTTGAATTTCACCTACGATAACCTCCAAGACATCTTCCAAGGTCACCAAGCCTACAGTCATTCCAAATTCATCAATCACCATAGCCATGTGGATTTTTTTGGTTTGGAACTCTCGAAGCAGCTGGTCGATAGGTTTACCCTCCGGGACAAAAAGAATAGGCCTTTTAAGATCAAAAATATTAATCAGGTTATGCTCATCTTCAAGATGCCAAATAATATCCTTTACATTCACCAAACCCAACACTTGTTCCAAGTCCTTGTCACAAAGAGGAAAACGCGTGTGTCCAGACTCCTTGGCAATATCCAGATTTTCCTTACTAGAAGAATAAATCGAAAGAAAAACGATATCCTGTTTGGGCACCATAATGTGCTTCACGGTAGAATGCGAAAATTCAAACACATTTTCCAACAAAGAAGCTTTTCGCTGAGAAAGAGAACCATCTTCGTAGGAGTTTTCCACAATTAGTCTTATTTCTTCTTCATCATGGCAGGCTTCTTCGTATTCCAAATTAAAGCCCAAGGCCTTCATAATCAGTTTAGTAAAAAAATTAAGAAGCTTTAAGGCAGGATAAAAAAGGACATAGAATGCACGCAACAAAGGGGCCGTTATCAGCAAAATCTTTTCGGCCATCTGTATGGCCATTTGTTTGGGAACAAGTTCTCCTACCACCAAATGGAGAAAGCTAATAAGCGTAAATGCACAAGCAAAAGAAATAGTATGAAGTGTATTTTGAGAAATAGGTAGAAAAGAAAATAAAGGTTCTAGAAGAATTGCAAAAGCAGGCTCTCCTAGCCAGCCTAAGCCCAGGCTGGCTAGGGTAATTCCTAATTGCGTTGCCGAAAGATACTCATTGAGGTTCTCAACCACAGGAGTTGCCCAGCGGGCAAAAATATTTCCTTGAGAATACAAAGTCTCCAAGCGGGTGCTTCGGATTTTCACCATCGCAAACTCAGAAGCCACAAAGAAAGCATTAAAGAAAATACATAAAACGGCTAAAAACAGATGAAAGGAAGAAAAACCTCCCGGCGATAAGGGAATGTCCATAGTCGAATAAGGATATTGCATTTCTTGAATCAATCAATTACTATTTTTTCTGTGCGATACGTAAAACCACTTAAATTTGTTAAGGCTTGTAGTGTTCTGCTTGTGTTTTTTTACTTTCTGTCACCTCTTTGCCCTGTATTTTGCGGGGCTTTTCAATCTGGAAACACTCTGTTGTCTCAAAATGCCCATTCGTGTTGTAAAAAAAGAATGGCCCCCTCAATTAGTATTAAAAACGATTGCTGTGAATTGTGCCAGCAGGTTCAAAGCCCTACATTAACCTACAATCAAGACCAACACCTTAATTTGGCCTTGAGGCAAAACCCACTGGAAACAATTTTCGTTGTTTTCAATTCAGACTCTGCTTTTTCTTCTCATTCTTACAAGCTGGTACACTCCCCTCCTTTTGATGAGCAATTTATTTCTCTGCAGTGTTAGAAAAGATCCTCCCTGTTTTCTTCTATAGACTATAGATAGCTGTCATCTCGAACGGAGCTTTGCGAAGTGAGAGATCCAGTGGAGACAATTGAAAATCCAACGGGATCTCTCGCTGATGCTCGAGATGACAAACTCCATAATCAAAAAAATATTGCGCCATTAAGTTAATCCATAGGATTAAAAATGAAATACTTTTTACGGCTCATCTTTCTACTTATGGCTTTCTGTCTTGCGGCTCGATTTACCTGGGCCGAGGAAAAAGAAAGTCTCTCGCTTGAAACACTTCTCTCCCTCGCGCTTCAGGAAAACCCTCAGCTCAAAAGTATTCAAGCCCAAGGGCAGGCAGAAGGATATCGAAGCAAGGCCGAAAGCGGTTTAGACGACCCCGAAATCGGCATTCGATTTTATCAAGTTCCTTTGGATTCTGCTCCCAATAAGGCCATGGATATCGACTATATTCTGCGCCAAAAAATACCCTTTCCTGGCAAAAGAAATATTACGAAACAAATGATTCAACACGAGACTCTTCATCATCTGGAAAGATTAGACTCGAAACAACGTGAGATTATTTCAAAGATCAAACAAAACTTCTTTAGCCTCTTTGCCACCAAAAAGATGCAGCAGACTAATTTGGCTATGCAACAGACCCTGCAGAGTTTGAACAAAAATATTGAAAACGAAATTTCTGCGGGAAAAATGGACAGCTCAAACTATTTCTCTACCCTGGCCAATATCAGCCAACTTAAGATTGAAGAGGAAACACTCAGACAAAGAGAGACAGAACTTATTGCCAACCTGAGGACACTTTGCGCAGACAAAATAGAAGATAAAATATCTCTCCCTCAAAAACTTGAAAAACCTTATTGGAAAGTCAAAGTGGAAGAGCTGCTGGAATATGCCAAGACAGAACATCCCGAATTAAAATTGGCCTCTCATGAAATTGGCAAGAAAGAATTGGAAATTAGAGCTGCCAAAAAATCTTACGCCCCTGATTTTAGTGTGCAACTGGAATACATCCAGCACCCACAAGAGACAACAGAGGGCCAAAAAGATGCCTGGACCAGTGAATTCATGATGAGTGTGCCTTTGTGGTCCAAAAAGAACAGCAGCCAGGTAAAAAAGGCCCAGGCAGAACTGGCCGCTGCCCAATATGATAAAATTAATATTCAAAACGAGGTGAATCAAAAAATAAGACAAAGCTACAGTAAATTTCAAAGTGCACAAAAGACTTACGAAATTGTCTCCAAGTCTCTATTAAGCTCATTAGAAAATGCCCTGACTCTTTCTCAGACCGCTTACAGTGCTGGAAAGGCAAGCTTCTCGAGTGTATTGGAAAATACACAAAAAAAGCAGGAAGCTCAGATCCAGCAATGGAAGGCCTTTGAGGAATGGGGATTGGCACTTGCAAATCTGGAAGAAGCCAGCGGTATCACTCAAGAAGAATGGAATGAAAAAACAAAACCAATAAAAACAAAGGAGCCTTTATGAAAAAAATAATTCACTCAACACTGATTCTTTCTCTGGTAAGCCTCATCAGTTTCTCGATTTCTTCCTGTTCGAAAAAGGAGAAGACAGAAGAAAATTCGATACAAAACGATAAGCCGGGGCATGAGCATCCGCAAAAGATAGAGTACTATACCTGTTCCATGCATCCTCAAATTCACCGCGATAAACCTGGAACCTGCCCCATCTGCGGCATGTCTCTGGTGCCTGTTTATCAAGAAGAGGGAGGAATGAACCACACACACTCCATCCAACTGAACGAAGATAAAATCCAAAAAACAGGAATCAAAGTAGCCCCAGTAGAAAAGAAAAAAATAAGCCTGCTCTTAAAAGCCGCCGGGAGAATCAGTTCCAATGCGGACCTCTACCTGGCTGAACAGGAATTTCTAATCGCTCAAAGAACTAATCCGAGTTTAGCTCAAGCCACAAGAAACAAGCTTATGCTCCTAGGCTTGAATGACCAGCAAATCCAGGAACTCGCTCAAAATCCAAAGTCAGTCGCAGCAAGTCTTTTCCCCCATTCCAATGCTCAAAGCTGGGTAGAAGCCTTTTTTCCACAAAGTGACGCCACTTATTTAAAAGAAGGAGCGGCGGCTCAAGTGATAGAAAATGGCAAGCCTCGCGCTTATGCTGCCAAACTCATTTCCATCTCCCCTATTTTGGATCCCAACACCAAAACGATAGTGACTCGATTGTTGCTGGAAGACGCCTCTCCGATGCTGAAAGGCAATCAGGCGCTGCAAGTGCAAATCAATTATGAAAGCCAGGAAATGACGGTCATCCCCAACTCAGCCCTCGTGAACAACGGCGAAGAAAGTTTTGTCTTTTTAGCCTTGGGGGAAGGACGATTTGAAAAACAACAGGTGCAGGTTAAACTGCGCGGCGAAAAAGAAGTGGCGGTGGATGGCTTGGAGACTTCCCAAAAAGTGGTGAGTGAAGGAAATTTTCTTTTGGATTCGGAAGTGAATTTGAAGTCTTAGTAATGAAAAAATAAATTTATGATCCTCAAAATAATTGAATTCTGCGCAAAAAACAGGGCCCTTGTTTTATTGTTCACGGCCTTCTTGTGCCTTGTCGGCATCCATTCACTCAAGACTGCACCTCTGGATGCCATTCCTGATCTGTCGGATACCCAGGTCATTCTTTACGCGAAATGGGAACAAAGCGCCGATCGCATTGAAGATCAGATCACCTACCCTGTGATCTCTGCCTTGCTGGGATCTCCCAAAGTAAAGGCCATCCGCGGAATCAGCGATTTTGGGTCGGCCTTTATTTATATTATTTTTGAAGAAGGAACTGATTTGTATTGGGCTCGATCTCGCATGGTCGAATCGTTGGCCAAGATCACTCCAAAACTTCCCAGCGGTGCCAGTGTTGAACTGGGGCCGGATGCCTCTTCGGTGGGATGGATCTTTCAATATGCCTTGATTGATAAAAGTGGGAAAAATTCTTTGTCGGATTTGCGAAGTTTTCAGGATTGGAATCTGCGCTACTCCTTGCAAAGCGTGGAAGGGGTCGCGGAAGTAAGCACGGTGGGCGGATTTGTGAGGCAGTATCAGGTGAATATTGCTCCGGATAAACTCCAGGCCTACAATATCAGTCTTGCTGAAGTTCGAGAGGCCCTCAAAAAAAGTAATCAGGAAGTGGGCGGAAGAGTTCTGGAAATGGCCGGCCAGGAATTCATGATACGCGGTCGGGGCTACCTGAAAAATATCCAGGACATCGAAAATGTCGCAGTAAAATTTGATCCCGCAAGCCATACCTCCATTTTAATTAAACAACTCGGAGTGGTTGAACTTGGTCCAGATTTAAGACGTGGCGTGGCCGAGTTGAATGGTGAAGGACAAGTGGTGGGGGGTATCGTTACCCTGCGACAAGGCGAGAATGCGCTTCAGGTGATTGACAGGCTGAAGCAGCGTTTGAATGAATTGAAAGACTCTCTCCCCGCAGGAGTTGAGATTGTAACCACTTACGACCGTTCGGATATTATTCTCAAATCGATCGATACCCTCAAATCCACACTCTTTCATGAACTGCTCATTGTCAGTTTGGTGATTCTGATTTTTCTTTGGCATATCCCTTCGGCGATGATTCCCATCGTGACGATTCCGATTTCTATTTTGCTCTCCTTTATTTTGCTGAAAGAAATGCACATCACCTCCAACATCATGTCCCTTTCGGGTATCGCCATTTCTCTGGGGGTTCTCGTGGATGGAGCCATTGTGGAAGTAGAGAACGCCTACAAAAAATTGGAACTCTGGATTGCAGGAGGACGAAAAGGAGATTTTCATCGGGTGAGACTTGAGGCTTTGAAAGAAGTGGGCCCTTCCGTCTTTTTTTCCCTATTAGTGATCGCCATTGCCTTCCTCCCCATCTTTAGTCTGGAAGATCAGGAAGGGCGACTTTTTAAACCGCTCGCTTATTCAAAAAACATCGTCATGGCGATTGCCGCCCTGCTTGCCATCACCCTGGACCCCGCCTTGCGCATGCTTTTTACACGGATGGAACCGTTTAGTCTAAAGATAAAATGGCTCCCCGCTTTTGCGAGGAAGACAATCACTAAAACCTTAAATGCAGTCTGCGTCGGCACTTATTATCCCGAAGAAAAACATCCCATCAGCAAGGTCTTATTTAAAATCTACGAACCTATTTGCCGCTTCAGCTTGAAGCATTCCAAAAAAATAATTTTCGTCTCTTTTGTTTTACTTTTTACCACGCTCTATCCCCTGCTTCACTTGGGATCAGAATTCATGCCTCCTCTCTATGAAGGATCCATCTTGTATATGCCGACGACCTTGCCTGGAATCTCCGTCACCGAGGCGGCCAATCTGCTGCAGAAGCAAGACAAACTCCTGATGCAATTTCCGGAAGTGGAAAGTGTCTTTGGAAAGGTAGGGCGCGCGGAGACAGCGACTGATCCCGCTCCAATTTCAATGACGGAAACCACCATTATTCTTAAACCCCAAGACCAATGGCGGAAAAGAGAAAGATTTTATTCTCATTGGCCACAAGTCTTTCAAACTCCCTTTCAACATCTTTGGCCCGACCACATCGGCGCTGAAGAGCTGAAGGATGAAATGAATTTGTCCCTGCAATTTCCGGGAGTCACCAATGCCTGGACCAAACCTATTCGTGCCCGCATCGATATGCTGGCCACAGGTTTGCGCTCTCCTGTAGGAATAAAAGTTTTGGGCAACAACTTGGAAGAAATCGAAAAAATAGAATTACAAATAGAAAGTTTGTTTAAAAATAATCCTCAAGTAAGTTCCATTTCCAGTGAGCGGGTCAAAACCAATTACATCGACTTCGAATTCAAGCGCGAAAAGCTGGGCCAATATGACATGAGCATGGAAGACGCAAGCTTCATGATCTCCCAAGCCATAGGCGGTGAAAACATCAGCACAATTTACTTAGGCGCTGAACGTTATGCCCTCAACCTGCGTTTCAATCGCGACAACAGAAGTTCTCTCCCCGATTTAGAACGCCTTCCCGTGATTACTCCCACAGGCGAACAAATTTCACTTTCGGAGCTTGCCGAATTAAAAATCAAAAAAGGTCCTGCGATGATACGCAATGAAAACGGTCATCAAGCGGCCTATCTGCAGTTTGATCTGAAGACAGAAGATTTGGGAGGCTTCGTTTCTCAGGGCAAAAAATTACTGCGTGAAAAATTCAAAATTCCTGCGGGCTATCAAGTATTGTGGAGTGGGCAATACGAAAGTATGGAACGGGTAAAAGAGCGACTCCTCTACGTGGTGCCTCTGACTCTCGTGCTCATTTTTCTTTTGCTCTATTTCAACACCAACTCTGCCGTTGAGGCAGCTCTTGTTTTGCTGGCCGTCCCCTTCTCTGCCATCGGCGCAATCTGGCTGCTTTATTTTCTGGATTACCAACTCTCTGTTGCCGTGTGGGTGGGCATTATCGCGCTTTTGGGTCTGGATGCGGAGACCGGCGTCTTCATGCTTTTGTATCTGAACATGGCTTATAACGATGCGAAGCAAAATGGAAAACTGAATTCCAAAAATGAGCTGGTCGAAGCCATCGTCCATGGCGCCGTCAAGCGCGTGCGCCCAAAAATGATGACGGTGCTGGCCGCCTTCCTGGGGCTTTTACCTATCCTCTATTCGACGGGGATTGGAGCCGATGTCATGAAGCGCATCGCAGCCCCGATGGTGGGAGGATTATTCTCTTCCTTTTTATTAGAGCTGATGGTTTATCCTTCTATTTATCTCCTTTGGAAGGAGAATAAATCTTAATATTCAGGCCTGTTCCCAAAATCTCAAGGTCTCTTTTTTACTGTTAATTCGCACCCAGGTTTCAATCTCTTCCCGAATCTCCTCTTGCCCCTCATGCACATCTACATCAATGGAGGGAGCCGCTTCTGTACGAATGATCTGCCCATACTTATTTACACGTTTACGACGGGCTCTCTCCTTTTCATCCCGCTTCCTCTGAATCAGCTGTGCCGCAATTTCACCAATTAAGATCGAATAAAAGAGAGAGGCATATTCCGGAAATTGAAAAATCAACGAGGCCATTAAAGCACTATTGGCCTGGAAAGGAATGAGATGAGAATTGAGTTGAGTACTATTAAAAAGTGCAACTCCCTGCCCCAATTCTGCATGAACAAATTGGGGAGCTAACAAGGAAAGCCCAGGATAAGAAACCATACTTTTTAAAAAGCCAAGATTTGCCGTTTCAGAAAGGGAAGAAGTAAGCAAAGAACTTAAAAAAGAAGCAGGGGTCTGTGAATTAAATACTGCCCCTCTAAAATTATTCAGCAAGGGAGACTGATCGGCCAAGAGTGCAGCAGAAGGGGGCTTTAGATTTTGTCCGAGGAGTTCAGCTGTAGAACCAAGACCCCTCTGACCTGAACTCTCGGTAGTTTGTGCATTATTTTTATTTTCTTGAGCAAGGATTTGAACTTCTGGTTTTGAGACGGAAGTAGAAGCCACGGAAGACTTAGAAGAGAGAGAGGTGTTGAGGCTATTGGTAATTTGAGAAGGAGCGGAATTGAGAATGCCTCCAACCTTGTTCGACACCAAATCATTTTTAACAAGAGCTTGGGGCATCCCTAAATTCTTTGCTGCATTCATTGCGCTGGAACTTGAAGCTATTTTTTGAGTATCACTTAAGGTGCTTCTCTCCTGCGAGTGCGTGCTGGCATCTAGATGTGGCACATTCTTGTCGGAGGCAATGTGAGGCTGAAGGGTAGAGGCACTTGAAAAAATTGCAGCCTGTTTTTGTAAACTCAAATTAGGAGAAGAGTGTTCAAGAGGGAGATGATTTGTATTGGGCTCTTGTGGTGCAAAATGAGCTTCAGGTCTGGATAAAACGGGTGGTTGTGACGGTTTAGATACCTCACCAGGTTTTGTTGCGACCCCCTCTGAATTAACAAACCTGGGCGCAACAGTATCTGGATTGGGCCTGAGATGAGGAACAACACTACCATCAGGATTTACTCGAGAAGGCCTTCCGGGAAACTGTTGATAAAACCGGGTCCACTCTTGGAAACTTTTTCTTATTAAGTTTTTTTTCTTACATTTGTTACTCATCAATTTATTGAGCCCACCCAGAATACTTGAAATTCAGTTCTCCATTGGGGTCTGCTCTACGACATCGAGAAAATTCTGCGAAGGCCTCAACGTTAGCGGATGTTACAACATTTGGATGTGAGGCATTGTCGCCATAGTCATAAAGCAAAAAACTTCTAAAATTAACACTAGTGGCATGTTGGTTGTTGACGGCATAGTCTAACAGATCAGCCACCTCTCTTAAATTTTCAACCTCACTTAGCCTATCCACTAAGCCATTGCTCCCCACATAAAAAGCAAAGCCAGACAATAACAGGAGCGAACTTCTTAAATCCTGATCTGAAGAAATAGGCCTAAAATTCCCAGCATTTATTTCTGCTTGATGACGATTCACTTTATCAAGGATACGTTGCTCTCTAAAAAGACTTAGTTCTCTACCTGGATCTATCGCTCTAAATAGTCTCAAACTTCTAGCAATTTGGTTGCAGTCTGAAATGGGGACTCTTGGACGAGGGGGTGTAAAAACATCTCGACTGTTATTGTCAGAATTGCTTCTAAATAACTCCTCACAACCCCAAGCAAGGGCACCCACACCTACAACTGCTAACGTTCTTAATAAAATTGGCAGCATAATGAAAATACCCCCTGTTTCACTTATGTCATCGGCAGGTTCTCTTGAAAGTTGCTAAAAAAACATCTTTTTTTTCTTTTAAACTCTCTCTTGTCGCTGAATCAGCGTAAAAGCATCTTCGGGCGTAGCAACCTTGAGTAAATTGTCAATAAAAATAGGATCTTGGAAGACTCTGGAAATTTTGGCCAACATTTGCAGATGGGCCTCGAAATGATCTTGGGGGGATAAAAATAAAAAAACTTCATTGACCCGGACATTTTCGACGGGATCCAGGTAGGATTCTGGGATAATAGCCAAACAGGATTTCAACTCATCCAGGTTAGGAACTCGAGCATGGGGGATGGCCAAACCATTTTCTAAAACAGTTCTCCCCTCTTTTTCTCTATCCCAAACAGCTTTTTTTACAGACTCAACATCCTTCAAATGAGAAAGTTCACAAAGTCTTTCTAAAAGTCCATCAATGACCGTTTCTTTACTCACTTTGCCTGGGAGGAGAAGAATGTGAGAAGGACTCAAATAATGGCAGAGCATGAGCGAATTTTTTCGAGCTTTTTGATTAAGTTCCATGCCTTGCCCAATTATTAACAATAAGAATCTTTATGATGTCTCGATTAAACTAGCCCTATATAAATCTCTGTAATATTATTCAATGCCTTTTTAAGGCCTTAAAAAGGTTTTTTCAATAAAAGGGATTCCTCTCGTCCTGGTCCGAGAGAAATGAGAGTAAAAGGGATTTCAAGTTGGTCCGAAATAAATTTCAGATAATCTTTAAGCGATGAAGGCAACTTGGAAAAACTTCTAAGCGCAGAAATCGGCTCATTCCAACCTTTTAACTCTTTATAGACCGGTACACAGGCATTCAATTCTTCCACAGTAGCAGGCAAACTTTTGATTATTTTTCCTCTCAACTTATAAGCCGTGCAAACCTTTATTCTGCCTACTCCAGCGAGGACATCCAGTTTTGTGATGGCAAGCCCGGTCAGCGAATTCACTCGTATGGCATGAGCTAAGATTACCAAATCTAACCAGCCACAACGACGGGGGCGCCCCGTGGTGGAACCATATTCTCCACCTTTGTCCCGCAACAGTTGCCCCTTCTCATCATTCAACTCACTAGGAAAAGGACCCGAACCCACGCGAGTGCTATAGGCCTTGGTGACGCCCCAAATTTGATGAATGTGTTTTGGGCCAAGCCCCGAGCCTGTAGAAGCAGCCGCGGCAGAGGTATTGGAACTGGTCACAAAGGGATAAGTTCCGTAATCGACATCCAGTGAAGTGCCTTGGGCTCCTTCAAAGAGGATATTCTTCTTTTTCTTAATTTGAGAATCCAGAAACAGGGAACCATCTTCTACATAATTTTTAAGGATGCGAGCATGGGCCAAAGACTCTTGATACAATTCTTCCAAATCAAAGCCTCTCCCTCCTAAAACGCGCTCAATGTAGAGATTTTTTTCTGGGAGGATTTCTTCCAAACGTCTTCGAAACAAGTCGGGAGAAATATAATCGGCCAAACGAATTCCACGCCGGGCAACTTTATCTTCGTAACACGGGCCAATCCCACGACCAGTGGTTCCAATTTTATTATCGCCTTTGGCCTGTTCTCGCAGCTGATCGATCAGTTTGTGATAAGGCAAGATAATATGAAGACGATCTGAAATCTTGAGCTGTTTATCGTTTTTAAGATAGCCGCGGGCCTTAATTTTTTGAATTTCATCGACAAAAACCGCAGGGTCTAAAACCACACCGTTGCCAATCAGACAAAACTTTTTAGGATGTAAAATACCAGAAGGGAGAAGATGAAGAATCGTCTTCTCCCCTTTCACCACGAGGGTATGGCCAGCATTATTCCCCCCTTGAAAGCGCACCACGCCGTCTGACTGCTCGGTGAGGAGATCCACAATTTTACCTTTACCTTCATCGCCCCACTGGGCGCCGAGAATGACTAGACCTGGCATGGTGATCTCCTCCTCCCCTTAAGCTAAGGGGAGGTCGGGAGGGGTTATGGCCACTTGAACGAAATTACCATAACGCCCCCTCACCCCCTCTTAGCTTAAGAGGGGGAAAAGAATTACAAAGACAACTGCTTCACCGAAATAATATTAGGCAATTTGGAAATCTCTTTTAAGATTTCCGGGCTCACCACTTGATCAATATTATAAAAAGCAATGGCTTCTTCTTTTTCTTTGAGCAGTCCCAACTGCAAGCGGGAGATATTAATATTATTTTTTCCGAGCAGGCTTCCCAGGTTTCCAATAACCCCGGGTTTATCCTGATTATGAACCAGCAGGATCTGCCCTTCAGGCAAGGCCTCCAGATAAAAATTATCAATACGAACCAGGCGTGCATGCTTGTTTCCAAAAATAGTTCCAGAAACAGAGCGGCTTCCTTTAGAAGATTTTACTGTGATTTCGATGAGATTTTTAAAGTCTTTGCCTTCGTTGAGTTTCGCTTCCGTCACTTTAATGCCGCGTTCTTTTGCAATAAAAGGTGCATTGACGAAGTTGACACTCATGTCGGTAAGCAAATTTTCAAGCAGGCCTTTTAAAATAGAGACAGTCAACGGAGCCACAGGAAGATTGGCAAGCTCGCCGGAATATTCAATGAGAATTTCTTCCGGATTCGTTTCGGCCAGCTGCCCTTGTACCTTTCCTAATTTTTCAGCAATGGAAAGATAAGGCTGCAGTATACCCAACAGCTCACCGCTGATGGAAGGGAAATTCACGGCATTTTTCACCACGCCATTCACAAAAAACTCCACCATCTGCTCGGCAACTTCGACGGATACATTTTCTTGAGCTTCATCGGTTGAAGCCCCTAAATGTGGAGTACAAATGACTTGGTCTAATTTAAGCAAAGGATTTTCAGGATTAATAGGTTCCTGTTCAAACACATCCAGCGCGGCTCCGGAGACGATGCCTTCCTGAATGGCTGACACCAGGGCATCTTCATTGACAATACCACCGCGGGCGCAATTGATAAGATAAACTCCTTTTTTCATTTTTGAAAAAGCGGCCTTATCGATTAAATTTCGGGTTTTATCATTGAGAGGCGTGTGAGTCGAAATAAAATCAGCACGGGCAAAAAGATCACTCAGCTCCACCAATTCGACACCCATTTTAGAGGCGCTCTCTTTGGAGAGAAAAGGATCATAGGCAATCACCTTCATCTTTAAGCCAATGGCCCTGTCGGCCACAATTTTACCGATGTTCCCTACTCCAACGATGCCTAAAGTTTTATTGTAGAGCTCGGCCCCCACGAATTTGGTTTTTTCCCATTTGCCGGCCTTCATGCTTCCGGTGGCTTGTGGAATTTTTCGTGCGACGGCAAACATCATGGCAATCGCATGCTCCGCGGTAGTCACTACATTTCCACCCGGAGTATTTTCAACAATGATGCCTTTTTTAGACGCCGCCACGGTATCCACGTTATCGACACCAATCCCTGCACGGCCGATGATCTTGAGCTTGGTAGCCGCAGAAAGTAGATCTGCGGTTACTTTGGTGCCCGAACGAATCACCAGTCCATCGTATTCACCAATGATTTTTTTGAGTTCATCCGGTTTAAGACCGGCCTTGGTATCTATTTCGAGGCCAGACGCCTTTTTAAGAATGGCTAAACCCGCCTCTGAAAGTTTGTCTGAAATTAATATTTTTGGCATAAGATAGAATCCATCATTATTCTTCCCCCTCTTAAGCTAAGAGGGGGTTAGGGGGCGTTATGGTGATTTTGTCCAAGTGGCCATAACCCCTCCTACCTCCCCTTAGTTTAAGGGGAGGAAAGATTTTATTTACATTCCGCAATCACCTTCAACGCCGCCCCAACACCTTTTCCTAATTCCAGTTTGTATCCATTCTTATGGAGGGTAATTTCGATGGCTGCAAGCACACTCACCATGTCCATAGGGTCATAGTAACCCAGATGACCAATACGGAAGATCTTGCCTTTTGCGGCATCTTGTCCGCCGGCAATAGTCATGTTGAATCCATCGCGCAAACCTTTTACGATTTTACCGGCATCAATTCCTTCGGGAGAATAAACGGCGGTTACCGCATTGGAGGGATGTTCCGGGGCAAACAGTTTCAAACCCATCGCCTTAAGACCTTCGCGGCAGGCAGAACCCAGCAGCTGATGCTTTTTGAAGACACCTTCCAGGCCCATGGCCTTCATCGATTTCAATACATCATTCAATCCAATAACCAGAGAGACTGCAGGGGTATAAGCCGTGGTGTTTTCGAGAATAGCCTTCTTCTCTTTTTTGAAATCAAAATAAAATTTCGGAATATCCGATTTATCAATCAGCTTCCAGGCCTTGGCAGATATCGATGCGAAGGCGAGTCCTGGAGGCAACATCAGGGCTTTTTGAGAACCGGAAACCACAATATCCAGGCCCCATTTATCGCAAGGCAAATCAAAAACTCCCAAGCCTGTGATGGCATCCACAATCAGAACCGTGCTGTCATACTTCTTTACGATTTCCGCGATTTCTTTTACAGGATGCGCTACACCGGTAGAAGTTTCAGAAGCCGTAATCATCACCGTTCGGTAATCTTCTTTCGCAAGTTTTTCAGCGATAATTTTAGGATCAACGGCTTTCCCCCATTCCACCTGGATCACCTCAAAAGAAAGTCCGTAAGCCTTGGCAATTTTCCACCAACGTTCACCAAACTTTCCACTGTCAACTACCAGGGCCTTGTCCCCTTTACTCATGACATTGATGACAGCACCTTCCATGGCGCCTGTACCAGAAGCCGCAAAAATGAGAACTTCTTCTGTGGTTTGATACAGCCACTTCAAACCCTCTTTCACTTCCGCAACAATGGCTTCAAACGCGGCAGTGCGATGATGAATAATGGGTTCCGCCATGTGAGTTAACACTTTTTCGGGAACAGGGGTTGGACCGGGGGCGAGTAAACGATATTTGTAGAGAGACATTTTTTTCTCCTTAAGATTTAGATAAATAAATATTTAAAAATAACTACCTCATTAAAAAGTTTGTTTTTACGTTTTCACTTCACCAAAGCCTGCGGCAAATTGGGGCTATCCGGATTCACCATCAAAACTTGATGCGCAGGAGAAATCAGCAGATCCATATCCTCCATAGGAACGGCACCCAATAAAACTTCATCTCCCAAAACCAAAGCACCGACAAAACAATTTCTATTTTGAAAACTCACCTGTACAGGCCCCACATAAGGCACCACTTGCCTTCTTCCATCCGCAATAGTCACTTCACGTTTTTCCAGTTCTTCCAACTTCAATTGAATCCGAATATGTTCAGGAATGCAGAGCATCAAAGCTCCTGTATCCACTAACGACTCCACCTGAAGCGCTTGCAAACTAGTTTCTCGAGGATTTTTTAATTGTATTTTTGCTCGAACATAACCCATTTTTTTTCCTTATTTCTGCAACAATTTCCTCAACCTCAATCTTAAGGCATTCAATTTAATAAACCCTTCGGCATCTTTTTGATTATAAACTGTATCTTTTTCAAAGGTGGCAAAGGCCTCGGAGAATAAAGAATGCGGGGATTTACGACCCACCACCAGACAATTTCCTTTGTACAACTTCAGACGAACTGTACCACTCACCTTTGCCTGGGCATCATCAATTAAATTTTGCAGCAATTCTCTCTCAGGGGCATACCAGAAGCCGTTGTAGACCATTCCCGAATATTGAGGAATCAAGTTGTCGCGAATCTTCAAGACCTCTCTATCCATCGTAATCGATTCAATCGCCCGATGGGCAATATGTAAAACCGTGCAGCCCGGTGTTTCATACACTCCGCGGCTTTTCATTCCCACAAAACGATTTTCGACCATGTCGACTCGGCCAATTCCGTTTTCACCGGCAATGAGATTTAATTTTTCCAAAAATTTGGCCGGAGAAAGCTTCTCACCATTCAGTGCAATGGGATTCCCTTTTTCGTAGTCAATTTCAATGTAGATCGCTTTATCAGGTGCCTTTTCAGGGGAAGTAGTGAGGACAAACATGCTCTCAGGCGGCTCGGCCCAAGGGTCTTCTAAAATGCCGCCTTCAAAACTAATATGCATCAGGTTGCGATCGGAACTGTAAGGTTTTTCTTTGGTGACGGGAACAGGAATTCCGTGCTTCTCAGCATAATTAATGAGGTCGGTCCGCGACTTGAATTCCCATTCACGCCAAGGCGCAATAATCTTCACATCCGGCTTCATCGCATAAGCAGTGAGTTCAAAGCGCACCTGGTCATTTCCTTTTCCAGTCGCGCCATGCGAAATCGCCTGGGCATTTTCTTTCGCTAGAATTTCCATTTGTTTTTTGACAATCAAAGGACGCGCAATCGAGGTCCCTAAAAGATAAACGCCCTCATAAAGTGCATTAGCGCGAAGCATAGGAAAGATAAAATCCCGCGCAAATTCTTCTTTGAGATTTTCGACATAAACTTTTGAGGCACCGGTTTTTAAAGCCTTTTCTCGAACAGGCTCCACTTCTTCTCCTTGCCCAAGATCGGCCACAAAAGCCACGACTTCACATTGATAATTTTCGATGAGCCAACGGATGATAACGGAGGTGTCTAAACCTCCTGAATAGGCAAGAACCACTTTTTTGACATCAGACATATTGAAAGAACCTCTCTGAATGAACATTCATTTTTAAAAATGTTCGAGGCAGCTAGCACGACTGATTTAGGGAGTCAATACTTGCTACGAGACGAAAGATTTTTTAGTATAACACGTTGAATTTGATTAAAATTTGAATGTTGAAACTTATCCACAGATGTTGCCAGACTGTGGGTGACCATATATTACAGTACATGTTTATTCACAGACTGGGCACAATTGTGGATATCTTTAAAAAAAATCATATTTATCAATATGCTGAAAACATAGCCCCTTGATTTGATATATCATTTTGACACTTCTCTTTTTTTTGTTTAGAGCCTTGGCATGATCATCGGACTCACCGGAAAAAACGCCGCCGGAAAGGGCGAAGTGGCTTCTCTCTTTCAGGAGGCCGGATTTCGATTTTATTCTCTTTCGGATGTGTTGCGCGAGGAACTGCATCTTCGTTCTCTCCCCAGCAGCCGAGAAAATATGATTAAAATTGGCAACGAACTCCGGCATGCCTATGGGCCAGCTGTCTTGGCAATGCGCATTATGTCAAAACTTCAGCCCGATCAAAACTATGTCATCGATTCGTTTCGTAATCCCAAAGAGGTAGAAATTTTTCGTGACAAAGAGGGGTTTCACCTCATCCATGTTGCAGCCCTCCCCCAAAAAAGATTTGAAAGAATTTTGGCCCGACAACGAATTGGAGATCCTAAAAATTTTGAAGATTTTATCACCCTCGATGACAAAGAAGCCAATAGCGAGGACCCTCATGCCCAACAACTCGATGGGACTGCGGCTTTGGCGGATATTGAAGTGGAAAACAATCAGACGATTGAGGAACTTCGCACTCAACTCAAAGACATCGTTCGCAAACTTTCGGCGAATCAGGTGCGCCCCAGCTGGGATGATTATTTCATGAATATCGCACAAGGTGTGGCCATGCGTTCAAACTGTCTCAAACGAAAAGTGGCTGCGGTGATCGTAAAAGATAAACGCATTATTTCCACGGGTTACAATGGCACCCCTCGTGGGGTTGCCAATTGCAATGAAGGCGGCTGCCCGCGCTGCAACAATTTTGGAAAATCGGGGGCGGGTTTGGAAGATTGCTACTGTTCACACGCTGAAGAAAATGCCATCACTCAGTCAGCCTATCATGGGGTAAGTATTAAAGATGCCTTGCTCTACACTACTTTTTCCCCCTGCCTCCTTTGTACCAAAATGATTATTAATTCTGGAATTTCAGAAGTGGTTTTTAACCTGGCCTATCCTATGAGTGGAGCGTCCATAAAACTTCTGGAAGACGCTAAAGTGAAGATTAGACAGTTGGCTTGAAATGACAAACAGGAGCTTCTTATGAAAAAAATAAAAACATTTCTGACTGTAATCGCTCTATTTTCCTTAACTCTAATTCTGTGCCACACACTTATCTCCGGACCTGCAATTATACTGGATTCAAATCCTCAGGTCATCCAAGATCTCAAAAAATCGATGTATCGTTTTGGTAGTTTGGTGGCAGGACTTGAAATCTTAAGAGTGAAAGAAAAACAGCCCGATTGGGAAACTATTGATGTTTCTATCAAAGAGATCGAGAATATCATTCACGAAATGCAGAAATTAGATAAAGATGAGGTCTACAAGCAATATACTGCCAATGTGTCAAGTCAAGTAACAGAGCTGAAAAAACTCTCCAAAAAGAAAGATAAAAAGATTTATGAAGGCTTTGATAAACTGAGCAACGATTGTTTTCAATGCCATGCAGCTCATCGACCTGCTGATTTTTTGAAAAGCAAGGACGACCCCGGGCCTCAAGAGAGAAATAAAATCAAGGAGCGGAGAAATGGGTTTAGAAATAGTCCACTTTCACTAAATACAAGCCCTGAGCGGGTGCAGCGGGGCCAGCTTTTTTACGATCACAAGAGCGGAGTACTTCTTCCAATTGGTCCAGGCTGATTTTACCTCGACCCACATCCACCAGCGTTCCCACCATATTGCGAACCATCTGTTTGAGAAAACCGTCCGCAATCCACTCGATGGCGTACAGAGAAACTTCGTAAGGAGTTTTTATTTTTTTAAGCTTTGCTGAAAAAAGCGTACGTACAGTGGATTTCACCGGAGTGCCCACCGACTGAAAGGCCCTAAAATCTTTTTTGCCCTCGAGAAGCTTCAGCCCTGCCTGAACAAGCTTCCAATTTATTTTGAAAGGCACATGCCAGGTCGCGTCGATAAGCAAAGGATGCGGAAGTGTCTGATTGAGAATGAGATAGCGATACAGCTTTTGCTTGGCATCTTTTTGAGCGTGAAAATCGAAATCTACCTCTTCAATTTTGCTCACAATAATTTCAGGCCCCAAATAAAAATTAATCGCCGCTTTTAATCGATCTTTTGTCAGCCCCCCTTCACATCGGAATGAAACCACCTGCCCCAGAGCGTGCACTCCCGCATCCGTGCGACCTGAGGCAATCACAGTAATTTTTTGTCGAAAAATTTTTTCGAGAGCTCGAATCAGCTCGCTTTGGATCGAAATCTTATCATTCTGCATCTGCCAGCCACAAAAACCGGCACCATGGTATTGGAGGATGAGTTTATAATTTTTCATATTCTGGGACATCGTTACCCATTTTTTATGAAACTCGTACACAGTTTTAAAACGGCCTCTGCAGAGGCCTGAGAAATTTGGGGATGTTGCGCAGTAAACCAGGTTTGAAAATTCATATTAATCTTTCTGAAAAATAAATGGGATGTCGATGGATTTATGCGCCAAATCTATGCTAGGTAAAATTTTCTATGTCAAAGAGATTGATCCACACCGAAGAGAGGCCACATGATCCAAATTGATAATCTTGTGATTGGGGGAGGGCTAGCCGGGACCACCATTGCCGTTCATCTCCTGAACCAGGGAAAAGAATTCTGTGTTCTCGAATCCGCTTCGAGGCTGGGCGGCAAAATTGACACCCTGCTGACGCCTGAGGCCTGCTTCGAGTTTGGCCCCAATTCTTTCACCAATCAGACCGACGATATTTTTGATCTTTTGGAAATGCTGGGAATGAAAGAAGACCTTCTGGAACCCAGCACTGCTGCCCACTTTCGATACATACTCAAAAAGGGGAAAATTATTCGTCTACCGGCCGGACCACCGGAGATCCTCTCAACCCAGGCCCTGTCCTTGAGGGGAAAAATAAGATTTTTGAAAGAGGCCCTTTATGTGCCTGCAAAAATGAAGGACGAAGAATCCATCCGTGATTTTTTTGTGAGACACTTTGGGCTGGAAGTCGCTGATTCTTTTGCTGATCCCTTTGTCTCCGGGATCTACGCGGGGGATGCCGCGGCGCTTTCACTTCCAGAGGCCATGCCGACCATGGCTGAGGCCGAGGCAAAATCCTCTTCACTCATCCGCCACCTGATCTCCCAACGAAAGACAGCAAAGGCAGTCCCCAAATCTTATGAACTCAAACAAGGATTAGCTTCGCTCTTTCAGAAGGCCGAGGAAAAATTAGGAAAGGAACGGCTGCATCTGGGTGAACAGGTGCAAGAGATCCTCCCTCAAGGCCAAACTTTTCAAGTTCTCACAGATCAGAATGAATACGAAACAAAAAATCTCTATCTCACCACACCCGCTTATGTCTCTGCTGCACTGTTGAAGAAATCTTTGCCAGACGCCTCTCAAGCCCTGTCGCAGATTGACTATGCGCCTGTGGTGACGGTCCATCTTAAAGTGCCCAAAAAAGAAAATTATCCCTTCGAAGGTTTTGGAATTCTCCTTCCCTCGATGGAAAAGAGGCGAATTTTGGGAGTCTTGTGGAACTCCTCCGTTTTCCCCTCTCTTTTTGGAGACCAGGAAAATCATTATCTCACTGCTTATGCAGGCGGTGTGCGCAGGCGTGATCTTGTTGAAGCAGAAGAGTCTCAAATCCGCGCCATCGTCTCGGAAGAAATCCAGGACCTTTTTACACTTTCTTCAACCCCTTCCATTTTGCAGCTGCGTAAGCACTCGAAAGCCATTCCTCAATATGCCTTAGGTTATGGAAAGATCCTCAAGACCTTGCAGCAAGCCCTCTCACAGACTCCTACTCTCAAGTTGGCCGGTAATTTTATCGGAGGGATCAGCATGCCTAAAACAGTGACCTATGCAGTGGGAGTTACAAAATAGCATGCCAAAAATATCCACTCAAACTCACACAAAGCCCTTGGTTTGCTCATTTTGCCGTCAGGAAAAGGCCTCTCTTAAAAGCAATCTCCACTGTGGAATTTGTCAAAATTTATTTTGCAAAGATTGCCTTCAATTTGTTGAAGACTCCTCTTTTTCATTTCTAAATTCCATCCCCGAATTCCTTCGGCACAATGCTTATTGTGTCCCTTGCTACGATCAACAGGTGCTTCCAGCGCTGCAGGAATATTCCAAAAAAATGGAACAGGCAAAACAGGTAAGTTTATTTTTCAAGAAGGTCACCCAAACTCCGGTATTGAGACGCTCAAAAACTAAAGTGAATGTCGTGAATTGTCCCGATCGTTCTGAAGCCTTGATGCGCCTGGCTTTTTCAGCCGTAGAACTGTCTTTTAATGCCCTGATTGAAATCGATTTGAATTCCGAAAAAAAAGTTGTCCATGGCTATCAAAGCCTGTTCTGGAATGCCAGCGCCTATCCCGCAGAAATTGGAAGAAGCAAGCATGAGGAAAAAATTCTAAGAGCCGAAAAGCCTCAGCCTGAGGTATTTCGTAAGGGGAAAAAGGAGTGGGCGGGGGGTGAGGAAGGGTTACGCCGCTTGCCGCATTAGGGCAATGCGCGCAATGGGCTGTATGCGCAGGTTCTCTGCCAGCTCCTGATAAGAAAGCACCGCCAGTTGAGGGAATTCCAGTTCGATAATTTTTCTGAAGTAACGCCGAATTTCAGCGGTGGTTAAAATAACCGGAGGACGGGCACCGGGAGGAAAAGGATGCGAAGCGATTTCTTTACCAACCGCCTCTACGATTTCTTGGGTGTACTCGGGCTCCAGTGCCAGATAGTTTCCTTTTTCGGTGCTACGGATAGCATTGCGTACCATGTCTTCAATTTCAGGATCTAACAGGTAAACCGCCAGGGTATTGGCATGGCCGGCATATCGGTGAGTGATGTAGCGTTTCAATCCCCCTCGAATGTGTTCGGTGAGTACCAAAGTATTTCGTTCCACCTCGGCCCATTGAGCCAGAGTAGAAAAGATGGATTTTAAATCGCGAATGGAAATTTCCTCTTGAACCAGGCGTTGAAAAATTTCGGAAAGCTGCAAGACGGTAATCACCTTGGGCACCAATTCTTTGATGAGTGCCGGATGCGACTTTTCCAGTTCGTTGAGTAAAGTCTGAATCTCCTGCAGGCCCAAAAATTCGTGCGCATGTTTTCGAAGCAGATAAGACAAATGCAAAATGAGATATTCGGACACATCCCACATTCTGAATCCCGCCTGCACCGCAGTTTCTTTGTGTTCTTCGGCTATCCAGGTCACGATGGATCCATCAACCGGGTGAATAGTTTCGACCCCTTTGATATTAAAGAGCGAAAGTTGTTCCAGAGGTTCACCCACCAAAATACAGCCGCGATAAATCCGGCCTTTGGCAACGGGGACCTCGTTGATGTTGATCACATAACTTTCAGGTTCCAGATCTACATTTTGTCCTCGCACCTGGATCCCTGGAAAGTTAACACCCAATTCATAATAGAGACCATGACGTAATAGTGGGATAAGCTCGTTGATAAAGCGCCCGCCGTCCTGACTGTCATCCACCCAGGGAATGATGGCCTCCCCTACTTCAAGGGAAACGGGAGAAGGCATAATGAAAGGCAGAATATCGGGATGTTTTTCAATGGCCTTTTTGATGACCTGTTCTTTGGGCACATCCGCCATTTCCTGGGTTTCAACTTTTTTACCTCGGGTCTGAAAAAATGCCATGGCCCCCAATCCAATAGAAACAAACAAAAAGGCCGGTTCCAACATCGCTGCGGCCATTAAGGCAAAAATGACTGAACCAATGATATAGGGTTTGGGATAGGCCGTCATCTGCCCTACAATATCACGACCCAAATTGGTTTCGCCTTTATCTCCAGCACCCACGCGAGTGACCACTACACCGGCTGCCAGTGAAATCATTAAGGCCGGAATTTGTGCCCCAATGCCATCTCCGATGGTCAGTCGACTATAAGTGTGTAGCGATTGAAGGGCATCCAAATCTCTCCCCAACATTCCGATGAGAAAACCGCCGATGAGATTGATGACGGTAATAATAATACCGGCAATAGCATCTCCTTTAACAAACTTCATGGCACCATCCATGGCACCATACATCTGGGCTTCCCGTTGCAAGATGGAACGTCGTTCCATGGCCTGCTCCATATTAATGACCCCTGCCCGCAAATCGGCATCAATACTCATCTGCTTGCCAGGCATGGCATCCAGTGTGAAACGAGCGCCTACTTCCGAGACACGCTCGGCACCTTTGGCCACGACGATGAAATTTACCAAGGTGATGATGATGAAGAGTATGAAACCCACAACTTCACTTCCCCCAATCACCAACTCAGCAATTTTATCGATGATTCCACCGGCATTGGCTTGAGTCAAAATAAGTCGGGTAGAAGCAATATTGAGCCCCAAACGAAAAATAGTGGTCATTAACAAAATGGTAGGAAAGGAAGCGAGTTTGAGCGGATCGGTAATATAAAGAGAAACCAGTAAAATAAGTACGCTTAGCCCTAAGTTACAACCAATGAGCAGGTTGTTCAGGGGGATGGGAAGTGGAACAAAGATCAGGGCCAACACCACCATGACCATTCCCGCAAGGGAAAGATCACTGTGTTTGGAAAGAAAATCATTAACTTTGCTGAATTGAAATTTCATCGTGTAAAGGTAGGAACGGTTTTTTTACCGAGAACTTAAGTCCTGTATTCTGCATTAATCTTCACATAATTGTAATTCAAATCGCTGGTCCAAACCCTGAAAAAACCATTTCCCTGATTCAGTTGGACACGCACCGTAAAATAAGGGGCCTTCATGATTTGATGGGCCTTGGCTTCCGACTTTCCTTGCACAGCGATGCCCTTCGAAACCAGCTTGACCTTACCATAATAAATATCGACCTGTTTGGGGTCGAAAGTTGCGCCTGAATAACCGACGGCCGCAAAAACACGGCCCCAGTTGGGATCCTGTCCAAAAAAAGAAGTTTTCACCAGCTCCGATCGGGCGACCGCGTAGGCAGCGAGTCTGGCCTCTTTTTCATTTTTGGCGCCTTCAATGTTAATCTCTACCACTTTGGTGGCGCCTTCGCCGTCTTCTACCATTTTGATGGCCAAGTAACGGGCTACTTCTTCCAACTTTTTTTCAAAGATTTCAGCATCGCTATTCATTTCTTTCAGGAGTTCATTTTCAGCCAGGCCATTCGCCAAGAGAATGGCCGTGTCGTTGGTGGACATGTCGCCATCCACACTGATGCGATTGAAAGTTCTATCGATGACCCTGCTAAAAATTTTACGCAGCAGAGGTCTAGCGATATTCAAATCGGTCATAAAATAACCCAACATGGTGGCGTGTTTCATGGCCGGTTCTATCATGCCTGCCCCTTTGGAAAAGGCGATAAGGCTATATTCTTTGCCGGCACATTTTGCCTTTACGCCGTAAAACTTGGGAAAGAGATCGGTGGTGAGAATGGCCTTGGCTGCATCTTCTAAAGACAAAGGGGAGAGTTGAGGGGTAATTTGTTTGATTCCCTCAGAAATTTTTTTGAGAGGAAGTTGAACTCCAATTTTTCCCGTAGAAGAAATGAGCACCAGTTTTTCGGAAATATTCAATTGCTGCGCGGTTTGCTTCAACATGCTCCAGGCATTCTGCAGGCCTTTGTCGCCAGTGCAGGCATTGGCATTTCCACTGTTGATGAGAATCGCCTGCGCCTTGCCCCCCTTCATTTGAATTTCATCCACTAAAACAGGAGCCGCCTTGGCCAAATTAGTGGTGAAAGAAGCCACCGCGATGGCTGGCACCGTGGAATAGATCAGCGCCAGATCCATTTTTTTGGAGCTTTCCTTTATGCCGCAATACACGCCGGCAAATTGAAAGCCTTTTACTTGGGTGATGATTTTTTTGTCGGACATATTTGTATTTCTCCTACTTCCCATGACACTTCTTATATTTTTCCCCACTGCCGCAAGGGCAAGGGTCATTGCGTCCCACCTTGGGAGTTTCCCGTTGTTGAGATCCCGTCACTTTATTTTCTGAGGTCTTATTCCCATGCGAGTAAGTCATGGGCATACTGCGATTTTGAGAGCTTTGATTTTGAAGACTTTGCAGGGGCCTTGAAAAACTGATTCCCGATTCTACTGGAGTCGCTTCAGATGTAGGCAGTTTATCTGTAAAGACCGAACTTTCCGCATTTCCCTCATTTGGATCTCTGGATTCCAAACTGATCTGCACCCGATAAAGCTTTTCCAGACTATCTTCCGCCAACTGCAGCATCATGTTTTCAAACAAACGAAAACCCTCTTTTTTATATTCGATGATGGGATCTTTCTGGGCGTAACCCCGCAGGCCAATGCCTTCGCGCAAATGATCCATGTTCAACAGATGATCTTTCCAGAGCGTATCCAAAGTTTGTAACAAGATAATCCGTTCAATATGGCGCACTACAGCAGGGGTGTACTGCTTCTCCCGTTCTTCATAGACATCGATCATCTTATTGTAAATTTTTTCACCCACTTCATCGCTGGAAACTTCAGGGGCCAAGGTCTTGAGCTCTTCGTACCAGAAACCATAGGTTTTATAGAGGCGATCTTCCAGGCCTCTCCAATTCCATTCTTCCCCTTTGGCAGGCTGAAATTCCTGGGAAAGCGCGTCCACGTGTTGATCCACGAAGTCCGTCACTTTTTCTTTCAGCTCAAGGCCGGATAAAATCTCGTTGCGTAATTTGTAGACGGTGCTGCGTTGCTGGTTCATCACATCGTCAAACTCGATTAAATTTTTTCGAATATCAAAATTGTGCGCCTCCACTTTCTTTTGCGCATTTTCGATCGCCTTGGAAATCCAGGGATGAAAAATGGGTTCGTCTTCTTCCATGCCCAGACGCTCCATCATGCTTGAAATACGGTCCGAACCAAAAATTCTCATCAAATCATCTTGCAAGGAGATATAAAAACGCGAAGAACCGGGGTCGCCCTGTCGTCCCGCGCGACCCCGCAACTGATTGTCAATACGACGGGACTCATGGCGCTCGGTGCCCAAAATACGCAGACCTCCCGCTTCAATCACCTTTTGTTTTTCCACTTCACACTGCTTTTTAAAATCGATCAGCGCCACCTGATAAACTTCTTCGATGGCCTCTTTACCCACTTTGGAGCGCGCTAAAAATTCGGGATTGCCTCCGAGCAAGATATCGGTTCCACGTCCCGCCATGTTAGTGGAGATGGTGAGGGCCCCAAAACGACCCGCCTGAGCCACAATTTCCGCTTCTTTTTCGTGTTGTTTGGCGTTGAGGACATGATGAGGAATCCCGCGGCGTGAAAGCATCGCAGCCAGTTCTTCGGATTTTTCGATGGAAATGGTTCCCACCAACACGGGTTGGCCTTTTTTATAACACTCTTCAATTTCGTTGATGACGGCCCTGAATTTCCCTTTTTCATTTTTGTAAATAAGATCCGCTTCGTCTTCGCGAATCATGGCACGATTGGTGGGCATCACCATGACTTCCAGATTGTAAATTTTACTGAATTCCGCGGCTTCGGTATCGGCAGTGCCCGTCATACCGGAGAGTTTTTTGTACATGCGGAAATAGTTTTGAAAAGAAATGGTGGCCAGTGTCTGATTTTCATTTTCGATGGTCACTTTTTCTTTGGCTTCTATCGCTTGATGCAGACCGTCGCTCCAACGTCTTCCAGGCATCAGTCGACCGGTAAATTCGTCGACAATAATAACTTCGCCCTCTTTCACCACATAATCAACATCGCGCTTGTACAAGGCGTGAGCGCGCAAGGCCTGATTCACATGATGTACCAGTTCCATGTTTTCGGGCTCATATAAATTTCCTACGTTCAACAGTTTTTCGACGTGAGAGACGCCTTCTTCGATGAGCACCGCGGTACGGCTTTTTTCATCAATCGTATAATCGGTTACCGCTTTTAAATTGGGAATAATGCGATCGATGCGTGCATATTTATCGGTCGATTCTTCGGAGGGACCCGAAATAATCAGTGGCGTTCGCGCCTCATCAATGAGGATACTATCCACTTCATCCACCACCGCATAATGCAGCTGGCGCTGTACGCACTGACTGAGATCAAACTTCATGTTGTCGCGCAGATAATCGAAACCAAATTCGTTATTGGTTCCATAGGTAATATCCGCTGCGTAATTCTGACGGCGCTCTTCGTCGTTTAAACCGTGAACAATATTGCCTACGCTGAGGCCCAAAAAGCGATACAGACGGCCCATCCACTCCGAGTCACGCTTGGCAAGGTAATCGTTCACTGTCACAACATGTACGCCTTTGCCTTCCAGCGCATTCAGATACACCGCCAAAGTGGCCACCAAGGTTTTTCCTTCACCGGTTTTCATTTCGGCGATTTTACCTTCGTGCAGCACCATACCGCCGATGAGCTGACAATCGTAGTGTCGCATCCCCAGCGCACGCTGCGAAGCCTCACGGCAGACGGCAAAGGCCTCGGGTAAAAGATTGTTAAGGGTCTCCCCTTTTTCGAGGCGGCTTTTGAATTCAAAGGTTTTTTGTTGGAGTTCAGTATCGGAAAGCTTTTGAATCTGAGCTTCGAGATCGTTGATTTGGATAATGGTAGGACCAATACGCTTCAATTCTCTATCGTTTCTGGTCCCAAAAATTTTTCTGGCAAAGGCGGCAAAGAACATGAAATCTTCCTTTTGTTTGATGAAGTCACAGGCAAATCAATAAAATGAGGAGTGGAATTAACGCAATTTTTTTGGAGAGTCAAAAGAAAGCTGAAGGGTTTTTGGGAGGGATACTTTAGAAATTTAATGTGCAGGGATTCTTTCACGAACTAGATGCCCCGCACTGTGCCCCAAATTAAAACAGACATCGCTGGCAAAATTATGAGTGAGTTGTCGGGCATGAAATTGATCGCGGACACCTTGATCGGCGGAGGCGAATCTAAAAGATGATCCCAAGTGTTGAGAAACAAGATTGGCGAGTCTGAAAAATCCAATCGCCCCTGCGCCGCCCACGCTCATACCCAGGGCCCCAGCCATCCTCGATAAAATAAATCCCAAAGGCAGGCGCTGAGCCATGGCGCCAAATAATCCGGCAAACACCACATTGCTACAAGCCCCTAAATCTTGCTCGGTCTGAAAAAGATGAAAATGATTCTCTCCCGTTCTTAGAGTTGCTACCCCTTCTTCGGCGTAGCGCATGGCTAAAGCGGTAGCGATAGAGCGCAGTAAAAATCTGGAAGAAAAAACGGTGGAGGCCAAGGTGCTGGCTGCCGTGCAGGTGAATAAAGCCAGGCCGGTGTGCAGAAAAAAATCGGGAGTAATTACTTCTTGATCGAGCGTATGCAGAACCTCTTGAACGGTAACAGCGACGGATGATCCCGCTGCAGTATAGCTTTGAACAAAACTTTCTGCAGACTGAAACAAGGCATGACTGCGAGGCTGAATCTGCGCGGCAAAAACCTGGTGTGTCAGAGTTGCAGTTCTCTGACAAAACTCGCCAAAAATTGTTAAAGATTGTTCACTCGGTAGAGTGGATAAATTGGGCTGTGCAGCGCGTGGACGCGCTAGAGCTTGAGAAGGGGAAATTGTATTTTGAGAAACGGAGAAAGGCATGAGAGTTCTGATTATAAAATGCCAAATTACGGGCGACCACGGAGGGATCGCCCCTACAAAAATGGGGGCACCGACTAGAAGATTATCGGAGTTTATTGGGAAAGGTTGCTAACTATCTCAACACAAATTTCATAGGATCGGTAGGCACACCGTCAACGTGGACCTCGTAGTGCAGATGAGGCCCCGTGGAAGAACCGCTATTTCCCACGCTGGCAATCAGTTGGCCGCGTTTTACCTTCTCGCCTTCTTTCACGTAGATATTGGAGGTGTGTCCAAAAAGCGTGGACACTCCGTAACCATGATCGAGATTTAGGGCCAAACCGTATCCGCCTTTATGGCCCGCAAAAGAAACCACTGCATCCGAGGGGGCATAAATGGGTGAACCAATGGGCGCTGCAATGTCTAGGCCTTCATGAAATTTGGCCGAGCCCGAGATGGGAGAAGTACGCATCCCAAAATCACTGGTGATCCAACCATTGACCGGTAGAAAAGAGGGAGTAGAGGCCCAATAAGAAAGCTTGTCTTGAGAAAGCTCATACACTTCGTTGGCGCGGATTTCCAAAGAATTGGCAAACTCGGTGAGGTCTTCCATTTTTACAGAAAGCCTGTTGTAGAATTGATCAGAACCCGCGCTCAACTCTTCATCGCTAGACTTAGGCAATTCTTTGAGTTTGTCGAGGTAAGACTTGATGTTGTCTGAATCATGAATAGGACCGACCCCTATCTTGAGTTTACCGGCATCCACCCCCGCTAAACTTTCCACGCGCGAGGCAAATTGCTGGGTGCGGTTCAGAGAATTTTCCAACTGATTTATTTTTCCAAGCAGTTCGGAGCGATAACGTTCTTCGCCCCCGCTCAACGTTGCAACATTCTTCGCGAGACTGCGGTAATGGATAAATCCCCAAGTCATGAAGGTGAAAAAAATAAGAAATAAAGCAGCAAAGCTGATCCCTAGGTGGATGCTCGACTTACTCAGCTGAAACCGCTTCGATTCTAAATGATTCTCAGGAATCACCAAGATGCTGTACTGGCTCATAAATCCCTCTCTTCCTAATTCTCGGCAGCAATACAAATTAAGTTGCTAGGTTTTCTTCGGCTAAACGCCGATATCAAAAAAAGAGAGGGCTCGTCAAGCCCTAAGGCAGACAGAAGCCCTCATGCATATATTCTATATATTTGTTGTTTATCGAGTGGTTGTTACCAAATTAGGAATCTAATACTTCTATAATAACAGCGGTAATGTTGTCATCCCCCCCACGTTGATTGGCAAGTAAAATCAGTTTTTCACAGGCTTCTTTAAGAGGGCATTGCCCGATAATGTCGAGTAAATCGTCATCCTCAAGCATATTGGAGAGCCCATCGGAACAAAGCAAAATCCTATCTCCCACCTGAAGCGCCTCTACCACCAAATCGCTCTGCACCTCTTCTTGATACCCCACGGATCGAGTGATGATATTCTTAAAGCGATGCCCCCGGGCGTCCTCGGGGTTAATGAGGCCTGCTTTAATTTGTTCGGAAACCAGGGAATGGTCTTCGGTGATTTGTTCGATTTCATGATCTCGAACCAAGTAGGCACGTGAATCTCCCACATTAGCCACATAGGCGTTTTTTCTATCCAAAAGGATAGCAACGGTGGTGGTGCCCATCCCTTTTAGGGTTTCATCGTACTGAGCCTGCTCAAAAACACGTTTACTGGCCTCACTAATGGCAAAGCGAAGTCGCTCCCCGTAGACATTAGCTTCTCCATTGACCCCATGAATTTGAGTTGCCTCCGGATTGGAAAGCCGAGAGATGACTTCTTCGATAGTGGATACCGTTAATCGGGAAGCAAATTCGCCTCCCAAATGTCCACCCATTCCATCAGCAACCACATACAAAGATAAGTCGTCGTTCACCAAATAGCTGTCCTCATTTTGGGAGCGTTTCATTCCAACATTAGATAGGCCGTAAGATTTCACTTTCATATCCACTGATTCTCCCGAAAAAATAGTAATAACTCAAGCTAAGTAAATTACGTTACTCAATATTTAAGTTCGAACTCCCTCCCCCCTCGGAGGGGGAGGGTTGGGGAGAGGGGGTATAATGAATTTCCCTTATATTTCAAAGTGATTAAAATAAGGTACTTTTCAATCTATCACCCTCTCCCTGCCCTCTCCCGTCAAGGGAGAGGGAGAAAAAATTCAACACTCAAGCACCAGCAACATCTAAATGAGAAAGCAAAATAGACGGGGTTCCCAATCTAAAATAAAATCTCAGATCATTTCCAACAGCTTCTATAGAGCCCAACATCCTTTTCAAGTTTCCAGAAATAGCCATTTGCTTGAGGGGATAGGCAATCTCCCCCTTCTCTACCCAAAAACCCTGGGCCCCCACCGAAAAATCTCCAGAAACAGCGTTGGCGGTGTGCATGCCTATTAATTCTGTTATATAAACGCCTTTTTCCATTTTTTTAAGTAATTTTTCAAAGTTCAATTCCCCTTTTTCCAAATAGAGATTCGAATAATTCAGATGGGGTAATTTTTTATAGCTGTCCCGATGACTGGATCCCGCTGCCTTCAAACCCATTCTCCGCTGATATTCTTTATCGGCAAGAAAGTCTTGCACAATTCCCTGCCGGAGTAATTTTTTTTCAGAACCCAAAACCCCTTCTGCATCGAAAGGAAAAGAGCCTGCCCCAGAAGTAAGCAGGGGATTATCCAGAAGTGTTAAAAGAGGGGAAAACACTTGCTGGTTTTGCTTGTCGACAAGCATCGATTGCTTTTTAAAGACGTGATCTGCATAAAAACTGGGGGCCAGTACATCAAAAATATCCGAGACGACAGAAGAATCCAACAAGGCTGGACCCTGATAATTTTTTCCCTCCTGCCCTCCCAAATACGCCGCCGCTTTTTTTGCCGCTTTTTCACCAATATTTGAAGGATCCAGTTTTTCAACGAAGGGACTAAAACCAAACTCATACGCCGATTCTGCTTCGTCCCCTTCTTCCGCGACGGCCATCAGCGAAAGAATGGAAAGCGTCTTTTGATGATTCAGCTCCAAGCCCAAAGAGTTCGCCAAACAAATTTCAGTCAATGTGGCGGAGGCCGAGGCGCCCCGCACATGTTTAATGAGAGGGTGATAAGACAAGGCCGCCTTTTCAAGCTCCATGGCTTTTTGAGTAAAGAACGCCGGGGGATGACTTTTGAAATTCACATCGTAATCGAGCAAATCCATGGGGGGCAAGGCATAGGCGGTCTGAAAATAAAGAGACTCATTCTTGGCGGCATAGGGCAAGATTTGCAGGGCAGAATCGACACAACGCTGCAAAGAAGCCTCGCCAAAATCGCTGGTATAAGAAAAACCCAACTGCCCCTCTTTTAAAACCCGCAGGCCCAAACCATAAGTATCAGCCGATTCAAAGGTGTCGAGTTTTTGATCTTTCACTTCAATTTCCAGATTATGTTCGTAGACGTAGAAGAGTTCAAATTCTACTTTTGGATGAGAGTGAAATTTATTTTTGATTTTTTTGAAAATGTTTTTGAAATTTGTATTAGACATTTTTTCTTAGTAAGTCATGTTACGCGATATTCGAGTCCGCACTCCCTCCCCCCTTGGCGGGGGAGGGTTGGGGAGAGGGGGAATTATAGAAAGTACCTTATATCTCAATGCAATTCAAATATTGTACTTTTCTATTATGCACCCTCTCCCTGCCCTCTCCCGTCTAGGGAGAGGGTGGGGAATTAAAATTGTCACGCAACAGGATTCAACAATTTCTGCGCATGCGCCAAGGCTTCCGCGGTAATTTTCTGACCGGCAAACATGCGGGCAATCTCTTCTTCCCTGGGTTTTCCCTCCAATATTTTGAGTTGGGTATAAGTCCTACCCGCCTTTTCAATCTTGTATAAGAAATAATGCTGAGGGCCTAAACTGGCCACCTGAGGCAGGTGCGTGACGCAAATCACTTGGGTCTTTTGAGACAAGGAAAAAATTTTCTTTCCCACCACTTCCGCTGCAGTCCCGCTCATGCCGGAATCGATTTCATCAAAAATAAAGGTTCCGCAAAGCCTTGCCTTTTGCAGGACAGTACGCAGGGCTAAAATAACCCTCGAAAGTTCGCCGCCGGAAGCAATGTCCGAAAGTTTTTTGGCCTCTTCGCCCACATTGGGGGCAAAAGTAAAATCAATCTGGTCGGCCCCGTGGATGGATATTTTTTTCTCCAACTCTTCTCCTTCCCATGCCCCGGCCCAAGGGACTACGCGCAAGACAAAACTGGCCTTCGGAAGCGCCAAATCCTGCAATTGATTTTGCACAATCTTGGAAAACTTCTCCGCGGCCTTGAGCCGAACAGCACTCAGCTCTTTCGCTTTTTGAAGAAGATCTTTTTTAAGCAGCACGATCTTCTTTTTGAGTTCAATCGTCAGATCTTCCTGATTTTCCAAATGCGTGAGCAGGCCTTTCAGTTCTTCTTGTTTCAAGATCAGCACATCGATTTCGCTCGCATATTTCTTTTTGAGACGACTCAATTGCTCGAGCCGATCTTCCAGCCGGGTCAAGGCAGTGTCGTCGTATTCGATATGAGAGGCATAAAGACTGAGGTCGCGGACGAGGTCTTCAAATTCGGTACTTAAATTTTGAAGCTGGCTGATTTTTTTATCCAGCTTATTATCTATGCCCGTAATTTTGAGCAGTGCTGTCTTTGCCTTGGCGAGGTTCTCAATCGCAGAGGCCTTTCCGGAGTAAAGCAGACCATCCGCGCTTTGCAAGGCTTCGGCCATTTTGGAGCCGTGCTGTAGCAGTTTTCGTTTCTGCAGCAGTTCTTCTTCCTCACCCGATTTAAGCCGGGCCTCTTCCAATTCTTTCAACTGAAATTTGTAAAAATCCTGCTTTTGCTGAAAATCCAGAAATTTCTTTTTGAGCTGTTCCAATTCTTCCTGGGCACTTTGATAGGCTCGAAAAATTTCCTGATAAGCCAGCAGTGTTTCTGCATAGCCGCCTTCGGCATCCAGAATTTCACGGGCATAATTTTCATCGAACAGGCGACTGGACTCGTGTTGAGAAATATACTCCACCAAATCGGAAGAAATTTTTTGGAGCTGGGAGACTGAAGACAGCTCCTCATTAAGCCAGACCCGGGTTTTCCCATTGCGATGAATACTGCGTTTGATGCGCAGTTCTTCTCCAAAAGAAGTGGCTAAGGATGAGTTTTCAGGAAACTCAAAGACCGCTTGAATGAGACACTCTTCTTCTCCACTGCGCACATAATCACTCGAGGACTTTTCACCCAAAAGCAAGGAAATGGCCTGCAAGACGATAGACTTCCCTGCCCCGGTTTCGCCGGACAAAATAGTGAGCCCCTCTTGAAATTGGATCTCAAGGCTGTCAATAATCGCCAAGTTTTTAATGGACAAAAAGTTGAGCATATTCCTAGCTCAAATTATGTCTGATCTATTTGACTGGCAAACTAAAAATCAAACTTCTAGACATTCCTCTTCTCAGGCTCCCCTGGCGGAACGCCTACGGCCTAAAAACCTGGACGATTTCGTGGGGCAACAGCATCTGATCGCTCCCGGCGCGGTGCTGCGCACTTTGATTGAAAGTGACACCCTGCCTTCCCTTATTTTATGGGGACCTCCGGGGAGTGGTAAAACCAGCCTGGGCCATTTGATTGCTCACACAACCAAACGAAATTTTGAATTTTTCTCCGCCGTACTTTCTGGTATCAAAGAGGCCCGAGAACTGATCGAAAAGGCCAAAAATAATTTCAAAATGTTTGGCAAGTCTACTATTTTGTTTGTGGATGAGATTCATCGCCTCAATAAAGCCCAGCAAGATGCCTTTTTACCGCATGTGGAGTCTGGTGATATTTTGATGATCGGTGCCACCACGGAGAACCCCTCGTTTGAAGTGATTGCCCCTCTGCTTTCCCGCAGTCGTGTCTTTGTCTTGAAACCCCTGGAACCTCAAGACCTCAAAAAGCTGATTCAGCAGGCCTTGCACGATACTGAAACTATTTTTGGAGTAAGCAAAATAAAACTAAGCCCGGAAGCCGAAAACTTTATTGTCGATTATGCCCAAGGCGATGCGCGGCGTTTATTGGGGGCAGTGGAAATTTCGGTGATGTATGCCAAGGCCCTGGGGTCTCAAGCTCAAAATAAAGATCTGGTGTTGGATGAAAAGATCTTGAGTGAGGCCCTGCAAAAGAAAACCCTGCTTTATGATAAAAAAGGGGAAGATCATTACAATGTCATCTCGGCCTTCATCAAAAGCATGCGAGGTTCTGACCCCGACGCCGCCGTTTATTATTTAGCAAGGATGCTGGAAGCCGGCGAAGATCCCCTGTTTGTCGCCAGACGCATGGTAATCTTTGCGTCGGAAGATGTGGGCAACGCCGACCCGCAAGCCATACAAGTTGCTATCGCTGCCCAACAAGCCTTTCATTTTGTAGGCATGCCCGAAGGATGGATCCCGCTGGCCCATGCCGCCACCTATTTGGCTTCGGCCCCCAAAAGCAATGCCAGCTATATGGCTTATAAATTCGCAAAAGCCGATCTGGAAAAATACGGCGCACTGCCTCCCCCTCTGCATTTGCGGAATGCTCCGACGAAGTTGATGAAAGAATTGGATTATGGAAAAGGCTACCAATATGCCCATGACCAAGAAGGCCTGAGCCCCGAGCAACAACATCTGCCGGACGAATTGAAAGAGAAGGTTTATTACTTACCCAAGGAAAAAGGATATGAAAAAGTGATTCGGGAGTATTTGAAAAGTGCTTCAAAAAAGATAAGATTCCCATTTTCCTCTCCCCTCTAAAAATCTAACCCATCCACCCCCAATCCCAGCTCTTTTCTTCTTTTGCAAAGAGCTGCAATTTTTTAAGCACAGGATCTTTCCATTTTTTCCCTCTTGTTTTTAAATCTTCCCAAGCGAGCAGGAGATCCCCTTTCCTCTCTGCAATCAAAAATTCGAATAGAGCTTTCGCTCCTGCTGCAAAAGTTCGGTATAACGGGTAAGGGTGCTGGGGAGTAAAGGTTCAAAATATTTTGGCATAGTTTTTATACGTTTGGTTTTGAAGCGAACGTATAAAACTTAAAAATTTTAGGCAAAGTAAAAATTGTCGCGCAAGCTGAGTCAATAAGTCATGTTACGCGATATTTGTAATAATCGGTTACACAAAAATCCCCTCTCCCCTTGTGGGCATAGGTATCTACACATCTTTTGGTATTGCCCCCTCTTAAGCTAAGAGGGGGTTGGGGGAGTTATGGAAAACCGTGCAAATTACAGTATTTTTGAGTTCAGCAAGATCTTCCATAACCCCTCCTAACCTCCCCTTAGCTTAAGGGGAGGAACAGCAGAGTCAATAAGTCAAAAGGATGTCATCCACCAAAGAACCCGGCACGACGGTAGAGCTCATACAAATCCTCGGATTGGTTTTTGAGAAACTGTTCAAGAGCGATAGATCCATCCCCTCTGTCACTTAGCGGTGTAGTAACAAAACCAGCAGGAGGCCGGGGGAAAAGGTCGAGAATCCGTGGGCCCAGGGTGTCGGTTAAGGCCTTTTGACACCACTGCACAGCCTGCAAAACTTCGCACAAGACATAGACCCGACGGATAAAAGCTTCAACGCTATTCCGATCGGCCAAAGGAAACGTACCATTCGACCGAGGAACAGGGCGGATATTCTCTCTCGCAACTTCCTCAATGAAATCGCCAAATCCTGGCCAAGATGAGGATGACGCTTTGCTGCCGAGAAGACTTACCAGCAATAGCCTGTAAAGAGGGAGACAATCCCCAAAAGCCCCATGAGTTTCAATGATCTCCCGGAAATTGGTTGCAGTTGCCTCGCCAGTCTTCGCGCGAGTAGGGTTCTGATAATAGTACTCAAGAATGATAAAACTGAGAGCATTCATTAGGCGATCAGGATTGAGCCCGTCTGGCCTAAGCCCTGCTCCTGGGCTTCCTCCAAATCTCCCCTTCTAAAGAGACCTTCCATCGCAGCAAGAGCGCGTTCAGCAAGCTCTAACTCAGACTCCTCGTCGGAATATCTCTCCAGCATGGCAATCAAACTTGTCTGCTCAGATTCAGTGAGAGGGGTTGGCCCTCTGATTATTTTATTGAGACCTTCATCCCCAAAGACAGAGCGAATCACTTCAGGCGTAAGCTCAGGATTTTCAGGATCGTCAAGTCTTCTGGACAAAGTCTCGAGAAGCGAGTCCAAACTCCGAACTGTTGCTGGATCAGCTCCCTCTTTTCCAGCCATCGCCATTCCCAAAAAAGGTGTCGCAACGCCCAAGAGTTCCAGGGCCTCCCGCGGATGGCTCAAAAACAAGGCCCCCAAACCCAGCACTCCACCGGCGGCAAACACCCGCGAAAGATTTGTTGTGGGCAATAGCTCTCTTAAGGTCTGGCCAAGAGAATCGTGTTGCCTTGCCGTGGCATGGAGGGCAGGGCCGATAAAATGTCCCCCCGCATTCATTCCCAAATCACTAAA
This sequence comes from Deltaproteobacteria bacterium, assembly GCA_015233135.1. NCBI lineage: Bacteria > Pseudomonadati > Myxococcota > Myxococcia > Deltaproteobacteria bacterium. The sequence continues at coordinate 1,003 of JADFYH010000022.1, read as the reverse complement.
GAAAGATTTTGTGAGGGCCTGCACCGTAAAATGGGCGGCGAGGCTATCGTTTTGGGGCTCTACAAAATAATGAACTCCCAATAAGCCATCCAAGACACGAGCCCCCAAAATTTCAGCCACCGCTCCCAAACTCATGGTGAGCCCGCCCAAAGAACGGGCCAGCAAATAACTGAGGCCCTGACTGACTAAACTGGATCCGGGAATAAGTGCCGCAAGCACAGGTTGAGCAAAGTGCCCCACATATTCCGCGGCCCCCATGTTGAGTGTCCCACGCACATCGTGATTCACCTCCACCAGATGCATCCTGTTTTCGCCGTAATAAAGTGATTCCAGACCTTGGCGCAGACGACTGGAAGCCAGATGCACCACCAGACCTCTCAAAAGCAGATTTTTGATCCCCAAGGCTCCGGCCACAGAACCCCCAAAGGTACAGGTGACCAGGGCCAGGCCCGTTTCGATTGTAAAATCAGCAGTAAGCACCTGATGCTGCACCGCAGATAAAAATTCATTAGCGCCATGATTGAGTGTTGTATTGGCCAGATGTCTGTCGACAAAATGATGGGCCGAATCAAATAAAGGATTGGTATAAGGGAGAACCCTGTTTTGTACCTCGTGGGCCAAAAAAACAAAATCATCGGTCCAATGTGTAATAAAATTGGGATGCCTAGGTTGTTGAGGGAATGATAAAGAGGCCGTCTGTACACCCGGACCCTGGGAACTGCTCTGGGCCTGCAATGGCAGAGGAGGATGGGAACTTCCGCCAATGCTTGCCTCCTGTGAAAAACGAAGAATCTTTTGCATGCCCTTTCTCCTTATTTATCCAAGTCAGAGGACTTATCGGTAAAAATGAAGAAAAGTTGCGTGGTTTTTGTGTTTTGGATGCATTTAATTACTGGGGGTAAAAAAGAGCAAAAAGTAAGGAAAGTTTAATTTTGCTTAGAGATAAAAAGAAGGCGAGGATTTCTTGGTTTGAAAAGGACAAGAAAGGAGCCTCGCCTATGAT
>JADFYH010000021.1 GCA_015233135.1 Deltaproteobacteria bacterium | reverse complement strand
TTTGGATTAGTCCGAAAACAAAAGGCCACTTTACTGACCGTATAAAAAAGAAAAATGTAGTGCCCCCTTATTTTTATAAGCTATTGTTTTTTAAAGAATCTGTAACCGCTAGTGCGGAAGTCGGGAGTCTCACATTTAAAGTCGGTGAGCTGATTTTAAGCCCTCATTTCTGCTGACAATCAATTCAAAACTTATCGCCCAACAGGATGACAAGCCGTCGAGCACATGGTGGTGCTTGTTCTTCTGGAGGAATGACAGCCCCCTCCCTGTTCACAGGTTACTCGTCGGGCGTTAGAGAAATTAGAAGCCCACATAACTGTCCAAAAGTCGGTAGGATCTGTAGGACTGGGACGCGCGCCCGTTTCATCGACAAAAAGAGGACTATCGGTTACGTAGAAGGCATGCCCCAAAGACCAATCGTAGGCTCTACTCAAGGGGCTGCGAGCAAAAAAACTCTTGTGGGGATAGGCCCAGTGGCAACGATAACAATCAGAGCGGGTTTCCAAACTGCTTCTGATATCAGTTGGTAAAAAATCAACGGCAACATCATTGATGGGGGAGACATGACCATGGCAATCTTTACAATTTTGGGTCGCTGAAGTTGCAGAGGTGAAGGAAACAGAATGTAAATAGTTCCCGTGTTCTGGAGAGGCAGGGAAAGGAGTGGTCGGCCCGGAAACCCACCAGGAAGCCGTGTGTGTGACACCGCTGGTATGGCAATCGGTGCAGGCGATTCCACCAAGTCTTCGCTCATAACTGCTTCCATGGCATCCGTAGCAATTGCCTCCAACCCTCGATTCTTCAATCATTTTCAGGGCATGGTTTTTGGGTTCTCCTGGGGACGTTCGTCCTGGTCTCAACCAAGCGGGGTTGGTTTCATGAGGGAATTCTGTGTGACAGAGTGTACAGGTATACACTTCTATCCTCGTGCCATCCGCTGCAGTGACCACTCTTCCAGACAACGTTGGCCCATGGCAATTCGCACTGCCGCAATTATTTACTCTGGCAGTAGGCCCACTAAAAGTAGAGGCGCCTACCAGTGAAGCAGGGCCATGTCCTGTAGAAATCCACGCACTGGTAATGGGTTCATCGCTGAGACTTCTAGCGCTGGCGGGGTCACCATGAGGGTAATTGGCGTGACATCCGCTGTTGCTGCAATCAACCCCGGAATTTCCTCCACGCAGATCAGTTCCATGGCATAGTTTACAAGAGGCTTTCACATTGTCTAAATTAACCAAGACATGGTTCCCATGTCCATTTCCGCTGTCATTATAGGTTCCCCAACCGCTCTGTGCATGCTTTTGTGGATAACTTTCATGGCAAGTTCGGCAGGCTACCCCAGCGAGACCTCCCGAATAATCGCTTCCATGGCAGGCCTGGCATTCGGTCAACTTGGCAGCCCTGTCCGCGGCTGAATATCTTGCCCCCACTGGCCCCAAAATATATTGTCCATGTTCTGTACTAGACCAGGTTGAGGAACTGCCTGTAGCGCGTGGATGCCGGGCATAGCTGGCATGACAACTAGTGCAAGCCCCCGTGCTTGTGGCCGTAGGATCGCTAATCATGACATTGTTCAACCCCGCACCATGGCAGGTCTTGCAATTATTGATATCTGAAATAGCCGCTGCGCCATGAGCGGCACCCGTAATCCATCGCCCAGCGGTACCATCCTGGTGAGGATAGCTGGAATGGCAGCTCCTGCTGCAGTTTGCGCTTGGAATGGCATCGAAGTGTTCTCCATGACAGGTTTTGCATTCAAGGAGATTGGTATCCCTCTGAGCCCTCGTGAACTCTCGACTTGCCCCGTTGATATAAGCCCCATGAGCATCTCTCCAGAGAGGAGTAGTTGAACCAGCCACCCGAGCGTGTCTGGAGTAGGTGCTGTGGCAATTGTTGCAAGAATGCCCACCGGTGCCTGTGCTACTGAGGACATTCCCCAGATCGGCACCGTGGCAGCGTTTGCAAGAATCGATATCGGAGATGGCGGTGGTTCCGTGTGTTGAAATCGTGCTCGACCCTGTGACCGGATACCAGCCCGTTGTATGTGGAAAATTGCTGTGACATCCAGTCTGGCTGCAGCTTGGTCCACGGGTTACTCCCGTGGTGGGAATAAGACCAGTTCCGTGACATTCTGCCTCCGCACAACTGCGTGTTCCGCTGCTACGAACAACACTGCCATGCTGACCAGTTCTCCAGGCATCAAGATCGAGGTGAGGATAGTTTTGATGACAGCTATAGCAAGTCGTTCCGCTGGTTCCACTGCTACCCACATCCGTTCTCAAATCATTTCCGTGGCAAAGTTTACAGTCGTTATAACGCGTACCGACTGGCGCAGGGGTACTTCCAGGAGCGCCCATGAGAGAGGCTCCGTGCCCTGCATAGGTCCCCCAGGTAGCTCCGGGAATGTGTCTTTGTGGATAACTCTCATGACACGACCTGCAAGCTGTTCCCGAAATGCCACCTGAATAATCGGCGCCGTGACAAGTCTGGCATTCGGTCAGCTTAGTGGCCTTTACAGCTTCGCTATTTCTTGCCCCGACGGGACCCAAAACATACTGCCCATGCCCTGTAGTAGGCCATAGTGAAGGAGTTGTAGGAGTTTCTGTAGATCGGCGATGTTGGGCGTAGCTGGAGTGACAGCTGACACAGGATCCTGTACTTGCCGCTGCAGTGTCTGTAATCATGACATTGTTCAAGCCGGCACCATGACAGGTCTTGCAATTATTGAGGTCTGAAATGGCGGCTGCTCCATGAACAGCACCCGCAATCCATCGCCCTGCCGTGCTGTCCTGGTGAGGATAGCTGACATGACATCCCCTACAGTTTCCGCTGGGAATAGGGGCATCAAAGTTTGCGCCATGACAGGTTTTACATTCGAGGAGTTTGGCATTTCTTTGAGCCTTGGTGAATTCCCCACTTGCCCCGCGAATGTAGGGGCCATGAGATCCAGCTCCGGGCCCGGTCCAGGTGGAAACACCCCGCACCCTTCCGTGTTGGGAATAAACGGCATGGCAATCTACACAAGATCCTCTTCCCCGAGGGTCGGCACTAGCGACCATTTCATTGGAGAGATCCGCCCCATGGCAGGCCTTGCAAGCCTCAATCTCGGTTCCAGAAATTGCAACGGTTCCATGACGTGAAGTGCTTCCATCAGTTGACGGGCCCCAGCCGGCCAGATGCGGAAAATCGGTATGGCAACCTGAGCTGGCACAATTCGTCCCACGAGTTTCTGTGGTGGGAATAAGGCCGGTGCCATGACATTGAGCTTGAGCACAGGAGGTGGAACCATTTTCTCTCACAAAATGGCCATGATTGCTTGGGTCTGCCCAGCCTGCTGGATGAGGATAGTTTTGATGACAGGAATTGCAATTTCGATCGTTGATATTTCTGCTCAAATCACTTCCGTGACAGGTTTTGCATTCATTGTAACGAGTACTGATCGGTGGAGGAGTAGAGCCTAGTGGCCCCATGAGGAAAGCCCCATGCCCGTCAAAGGTACGCCAAGCTTCCCGAAAGATTCCATCTGAACGGTGTTGAGCATAGCTGGGATGACAGGAGGCAGCAGAACAAGAGCCATGCCCAGTTACGGGGGCAATATTCAAATCGGCTCCATGACAGGCTCGACAGGCATTAAAATTAGCAGCCGCTTGAGGGCCGTGATCTGAGGCATGACCATCGCTGCTAGGGGCCCATCCCGCAAGATGAGGATAGGTCTCATGACAGCTTGAGTCTTTACAGCTTTGTCCCGAGAGTCCACCCCGATAATCTGAACCATGGCATTTCTGACACTCAGTGAGTGTGGTCACTCGATCCCGGGAGGGGTCTAGAACATAAGTCCCATGTTCTGTTCCTCTAGCCCAATGGTTATCGGTAGCGGCTACCAGGAGCGCACTCCGGTGTCTGGTATAGCTTGGATGACATTCCGCACAGGCACCGTGACCGACTAAGGTTGTGCTGGTTCTCCGGTCCAAGGCATCGCCATGACAGGCCTTACAACCAGTGATGTTTGTATCTACCAAGGCCTGTCGGCCATGATTGGTCCCCAAGGCCCAATCGGGGATATGGGGGTAGCTCTGATGGCAACCGGTGCAACTCAATCCGTAGGTAACGCCAGCAACCGAAACAAGCCCCACTCCATGACAATGGGCTGTGGCACAGCTGGTAGTGCCATTAGAATGAGCATAGACAGCATGCTCCTGGGTTTGCCCCACTGGTCTTAGCCAGCCGTCCAGGTGTGGGTAGGAGGCGTGACAGGCCGAATTAAAGCAGGTGGGGTTTCCTCGATTACCCCCCCGAAGATCAGTCCCATGGCAGTTTTTACATTCTTCTTTGGAACCATGAGCCGTTTCCAGAACATAACGAGCATGTCCATCAAAGGTATTCCAGGTGGAAGAGACTATCTGATGGGGATAGGAAGCATGACAGCTGAAACAGTTCCTGCCGTCCGGCTTTACTGTCTTCAGATCAGTTCCATGGCAAAGTTTGCAGGCATCCGTAGATCCATTGGTTTTGACCCTCTCTCCGTGACCTCCCTGGAAAGGGATCCAGGTGGTACTCTCCGGATGTGGATAATCGGCATGGCACGAAAAACAATTTTTTCCAGCGAGCATCTGCTTAAAGTCACTGCCATGGCAGTCTTGGCAGGCAGCTTTTCCTAAACGATTAGCCGTTGCACCATGATTATCCTGCCACCCAGCTGCATGGGGATAGATTCCATTATGACAAGACCTACAGGCCACTCCAGAAAGCCCACCACTCAGATCCGTCCCATGACATTGTGTAGCGCAGCTTGCACTTCCATTGGTTGCAACCCATTGCCCATGATTTTCCTTATTTCTCCAATCCGTTGGGTGAGGATATACATTGTTGTGGCAAGATTTACAGGATTTCCCCGAAAGCATTGTGTTAAAATCATCGCCATGACAACCTTTACAGAGGTTCTTCCCATCTCCCTTCGCAACATTGCCATGTTCACCAGGGTCTGCCCAAGAGGCCGTGTGTGGAAAAATTGTATGACAGGTGTTGCAAGAGATTTCTGAAATTCCTCCCTTGAAGTCATCGCCGTGACATAGAGTGCAAACGTTTTGTCCCTGTGCCAGGGCATAGGCCCCATGATTTTCTTTTTGAACCCACCCCTCCGTGTGGGGGAAGGGATGACAAGAAAAGCAGGTAGGAGCTCTTTCGACATCGGTTGAAGAGATTTTGTGGCAGTTTAGGCAAACCTGAATACCGTTTTGATTGACCCAGGTTCCGTGTAAAGGAATCCAGGGCTCCGTATGAGGAACGATCTGAGAAGTGGGACTCTCACTGGGTGAAACTGCAATTCCAGTACTTGGCCCTACCGGATCCGGTGGATTTGTATTGGAACATCCTGCAAATAAAATGAGAAAAAAACAGAGGATGAAGTTCAATGGGTAAGGTCGTATAAAAAGTCTCATAAAAGGCTTAATAAAAGTGTGAACAAAAAAGTTAAACCGCAACTAGCCCCACCCGACATTATAAGGGTATGATGCGGATCACAACAAGCACAAATAACGACACTATGGTTATCGTATGCTAGCAAGGAATGTTGCGTAAAAAATGAATATATAATTTTGTGTTTTAAGATTTGATAAGGATTTTATGCGGTTATCGAGTAAATTATTTTGAACAAGAATGAACCCCCCTATAACAAGGCAAGAGGGAATTCATTCTCGTGATGTTTCTGAGATTTCTATTCTACAGTGATTTTGGCCTTCTCCAGCACGATGCTGTATTTATATCCCCCACCAAAATCTTGTTCAGTAGCAAGTATTCCGCGGACCAGAACGGTATTGCCAACAGCCGCTGTATCCGTGCTGGTGACTGTCAGGTCGTTGCTCCCCAACGTACCTGATCCATCCTGAATGTGCAGCCAGTTGCGGTCCATGATTCCTCCGTTGTACTTGACCACTTTTCCACGGACGACAAGCTCTTTACCCGAGAGATTAGCCTTTTGAGCAAAAATCTCGGCGATAGTCTTACCCCCTTCGGCCTTCTTGATTCCTACGACATGCTCTGTCACTGGAATCGGGGCCCCTGTGTGAGGGGCTTGAGTTTGATCAGGTACAGATTCAGGTGAAGTGGATTTGGGTGCCGTGGCAGTCCCAGCCTGAAGAGAAGATGCAAAGTAAATCACGTCAAAGGTTCGATTGAGTGTCTTGCTATGGAAGTTCATCATCGGCATGCCTCCCGAAAAGCTTGCCTTTTTACCCACAGTCAGAGCTGTTTCTTTACCAGCTACCCACAGCTTGGTTCCATCAACATCAATCTTTGCGTAGGTATAGCCACCAGAGTTCATAGTTTCAATCACCTTCCCTGAACCCGATTTATTATCCTCCATCCCCGGAGCTGTTTCGGTCATAGAAAGATCAAATGGCGAAGCATGAGAGGGACTCTTTTGACTCGGTTTGTTCTGTTTACAGGCAGTGACACTCAACAGCAGTACAAGCATTAAAAAAGATATTTTTTTCATGTATTCTCCCTATGTTTTAGATGCAGGGCCCCATATCGCCTACCCTGAATCTAGTCAACCGTGAATAAGACTTGTTGTACTCAAAAAAGCTCTTCCTCATAAGAAAAAGGAGGGAATGAAATAGGCTGCTTCATAAAGGTGTAATACTCCAGATATTTAAGGCGGCTGTCCAAAAGCAAGAAAGTGAAAAACGAAGAAATAAGGCAGGAGATTGTGACTCCATAACCATAAGAAGCTAAGCCTAGTTGCAGAGTTGCCAGGGTCAACAGGGCGTTACTGACAAAGTAGAGCAGACTCATCCAAAATGCCTCTTGAAGAAAATCAAAATAAAAAAGCAGGGTCAGCAACATCACAAACATCATCTGCAAAAAAGCGCCCAAGATACCAATCCTAAAAATTCCCATCTGATGAGGCTCGATCATAAAATAATTACAGACTTCTTCCATCATCAACACGATAAGCAGGGAGACGATTCCTTGAAAAAGCATGAATTGTTTAAAATGCCCATACAACTCGGAGACCATCGCCCTCTTCTGCCCGAGAATAGTATGAAGTGGACTGCGTCTGCGGATACATTCGAAGTACAAATGATAATTTTTTGCGAAGGTGCTTTCCATCTGCAAAAGAAAAAAGGCCATGGCAGGCACGATCGTGAGAAAAGCTAAAAAAATGGGGGCATCGTATAAAGGACAAGTGGCCAATTTTCCCAGAATAATTTCGGCATGAGGAGAAGCCCAGAAAACGAATTTATCCACCCAATTTCCCGCAAAATAAAAGGTACAAATCCAAACCAAATAATGTTGTTTTTTAAAGTAACTTAAAAATGAAAAATCATTTTGAAAAGGCATGCCCAGTTCGGTTACCAAGCGAATGGTTAAAATGAAGAAGATCAGGCCCTGCCCCAAAGTATAGGCGCCGATAAAACCCTGCCAGCCCCAGTACTGGGTAAAAGGGATGGAAAGCAACAGCCCCCCCGCTCCCCCAGAAAAGAAGGCGAAGACAATCCAGCTATAACCCCGAAGAATGCTGATGAAAGTGAGCGCCACCCAAATGCCGACGATTAATAAAAATAAGACCCAGAGCAGAACTTTAGCCGAAAAAGGGATAGATAAAGAATAAGTAAAGCCCCATTCTAAAAGGGAGGCCACAGAAAATAAAATTTTGAGCAAAGAAAAATAAGTGGGAGAAAACACCGCCAGTTTTCCCAAATATTCCATGTCCGCCAGGTATCGGGTGACAACGTAGAGACAAGGCCCTACCACGATCATCGAAAAAGCATAAAGATACGAAAATAGCGAAACCAGCAGCTTCTGGTCTTCCATATTGAAGCTGGACTGCAGGCGATAACGAAGCAGTGCCAAACTCAGCATGACCAAAAGTGAGGGCCCACTTGCGATCACCGTTGAAAAAAGATAGGCGCGCGCGAAATCGGTATAAGAACGACCTTGTAAAATTTTTTGTAAACGAAACCCTATGCCTGCCATGGGAGTTTTTTCTCAAAAGCCCTTTCCCCTGCTCAAGCATAGGCATCTACACATCTTTTGATATTTCCCCCTCTTAAGCTAAGAGGGGGTTGGGGGAGTTATGGAAAATCTTGCAAAATTCTGGGCTTCTCTAATTTGCAAAATCTTTCATAACCCCTCCTAACCTCCCCTTAGCTTAAGGGGAGGGATCACCAAGAGTAACAAAATTAGTACCTTGCTGATTTGTGTAGATACCTATGCCTGCTCAAGGGAGAGGGAAGTTATAAATTCTGTTCATAAAAATTTAAATACTTTGAAAGCAAATCCTCCTGATTGTAAAATTTCTTCACCCGCGCGCGCCCGGAATGCGCCATTTGTTGTCGTAGTGAGGGATGTTCTAAAAGTTCCAAAATCGCTTCCGCCGTTTTTTGGGGGCTGGAGACAGGGGTAAGTAACCCGCTTTTTCCAAAGTTCCTATCCTCGGAATCCGAGCTACCCTCCAGCATTTCCCGGCAGGCCCCCACATCCGTTGCCACCACAGGAATACCCATCCAGCAAGCCTCTAGAATGACATAAGGTTGAGATTCCGACAAGCTGGTTAAAACAAGCACATCCAAAATTGGGTAAAAATCTTTCATTTCTACTTTGCCTGTAAAATGAACTTTTTTATCTAATCCCAATTCTTCCGATAAAGCCATGCATTCCTCGGCATATTCCTTTTCTTCCTCCAGGGGGCCCAATACATAAAATTCGGTCTCGGGTTTCATCTCCAAAACCAATGCAGCGGCCCGTAAGAAGGTTTTAATATCTTTGATTTCCACTACCCTTCCCACCAATCCGATTGAAGGGCCTTTCTTCTCCCTGGATTTTAAAAGGGGAGTTTCTTCTAAGAGAATTCCATTGGGGATAATACACAATTTTTCTGGGGCACAGCCTTCCAGAATTTGCCGGATTTTATTTCCTTCGAAAAGAGTGAAAACCTGATCCGCCGAATCGTAAGCCAAACTGGAAAGCAATTGAAAAAAAGCGGTCCACCATTTTTTGAAAAAGGAAATTTCTCGTGAGGCACGAGGGCGTTTTTGTTCTTGGTCTAAAATCCAGGAGGCCTGAGCTATTTCCAGCTTTCGCTCATGGGTGTAAATGCCATGTTCTGTAATAAACAGTTTTTCTCCCTGAAGTAATTTGGCGACCACACCCAGCAACCCCGCATAGCCGGTGGAGACGGCATGATAGATTTTGGCCCGAGGGAGCGGAGCCTGAAAGATTTCGAGCACAGGCAGATAGATATTTCTCCAGGTCCAAAAGAAATCGATGAAGGAAATTTCAGGGGCAAAACGTTCATAGTAAGAAATTAAAAGGTCCCAAATCTGCTGGGAGGCAAAAATATTTTTGGAATGGAAACAGGCGTCTTCTCCCTGAAAAAGCTCAAGCAACTGAGGGAAATTTTTATAATTCTTTCCTCCTATTTCTTCCAAAACGTCTTTCAATTTTTTGAAATCTCCTGGGCCAGGTTTGCGCTTACTAATATTTCTCAAATTATAATCGTGAAGAAACAACTCCTGAAAATAGACCACATTGGGAGGAAGCACATACTGCAGTTTTCGGGTAGGATCCGCATGCGCACTAATGCAATAAAGTCCAAAATTAATCCCCTTCATTGAAGTAATGAGTTGATGCACCCAGGTGGCAACCCCACCGGACACATAAGGATAGGTCCCTTCTAATATAAGACAAACATCCATTAGACAGTTTGCTCCACAATACAGTCGCTTAAAATATTTTTAAGTATTTCCGATTCAAAGTCCGAAATCCGGCTTATTAAAGATACAGCAAAGGAATAAAACGAAGCATGTTTTTTTTCAGAACAGAGACGCAGCATCTTGTTTTGAATTTCTGGCGGTGCCGAAAAAAATATTTCAGAAAACTCTTCACTTTTTATGTGCAACAATAAATCCGAGGGAGCCGTGTTCAGCGAATCGAGAAAACCGTGCTGCTCCTGAAGTTGAAGCGTGCTCATCAAACTCTGAAACCCCGACTTTTGATTATAAAGAAGCCCTTGCAAAAAATAAAAAAAATCTTTCTGAAGGTATGAAGAACAGCCACTTCTAAACGCCAAAAACAAAGCAGGAAAAACTTTTTCAAGACGCTCAGCACTCCAATCGAGTTCAGACAAAATTTTAAAAAGGAGTGCAGTGACTTCCTTCTCATGATTTTTTTCTAGCAGCCTGAAAACAAACTCAGGATTTTCTTTAAAAAAACAGGTAATCATTTTTTGAAACGACTCGAGCAAGGGGAAATCTTTTTGCAGAGCACAATTGCGGAGCATTCGTTCCACTCCTGCTTCACTGGATATCTTTATCAAATTGAGGGCAGCCAGATAAGTGATGGAAAGCTGAGCGTTAGCTTCTGAGTAAGAAAGCAAGGCCATCAGTTTTTTTTCCGAAAGCGGTTTTTGTTTCATCTTGAGGAGTTCCTTCAGCAACACTTCTTGAGAGAAGGGGGAAAGAAGATTTTTATCAAAATAGCTCTCGAGTGGAACGGGAATCCCCTCTTTCATTAGTCGGATAATCCCTAGCAAAGCATAATAGGTTTCAAGAGGACTCTCGTTTAAATAAGCTTCAAATAGCTTTATGGCTTCTGGTAGCCTGATTTCTACCAAGGCTTCCAGAAGCAGTACCTGTTGTTTGGGCGCCGCACCTGCAGCTATTTTTTTAATAAGAAATTTGAAAACTTTTTGAGATTTTTTTTGTAACAGTGCCAAATAAAAAAGTACCCGGGTATTCTCAAAAAATATTTTTTTATTTGCCAATTTCCAAAAAACTTTTTTCAATTTTTCCTGGGGCAGAGCCAACAGTCGTGCCTCTATTTTTAGGGCAAAACCGGGATTTTTTTCTTGGCCTATTGTCTGCAATAATAATCGAATAGTTTTTTCTTGCGAATAGCAACAAAGGCCCTTCAAAGCTTCTTCCCGCACGTACAGCTCTTGATCATGCACGAAACAAAACTCAAAGCATTTCCAATGCCGTCTTTTTGGACGCTGTCTTAAACCCCACAAGGCCACCCGACGCAATTCTGCGCTTTCATCCTGCAGCGCTCGCAAAATAATTCTTTCACTTCTCCAATGTCCTTCTTCATAAAGTTTAATGAGGGCAAACAAGACTTCGAGACGCAGCTTGGTGTTTTTATCCTCAAACATCTTTCTTAAAAGAGGAAATACCTTAGGTTCGGCTAAATAGCGAAAGGCCTTGAGTAGAGCGATTTTTTCTATTTCTTCTGCCTTTTGAATCTGCTGGATAAAATGGGGTAAGGCATCATAAATATTTGCCTGCGCCAATTTTTCAATGGCGAAGAGGCGTTTTTCCAAAGAGGGATCTTGTAAAAGAAACAACAGAAATTTTGCCTTCTTTTCTAACGCATTCTTCTCAAACGCCTTTTTGGCTGCCTCAAAAACCAGCAAATTTTCTGAGAGTAACAGCACTGCCAAAAGCTGTACGGCTTTGCTTTCTGGAATTTGTGCCAAAAAACGAGCCAACTTTATTTTTAAGATGGGATCCTTCTCCTGAAGAATGCGATCTAATTCTTGCCCATATTCCGCCTGCTCTGCCCGATAAAGGGTCATCCAGGCCTGGTATCTGGCATCTTCGCTACTTCCTTCCAGAGCTTCCCGAATCTTTTGTAAAGGTGAAGTAATCGAATTAGGTGTTTGCATAAGCCTCCCCTCCCCAGCCGTAATAGAGTTGGGTAGACTTCGTCGATTGAAGCTGAGCCAAAGGGAAATTCGCAACAAATTGTTTTAAACCTAAATAATCCTTCGAAACATAAAAAAGTTCGGTTTTCTTTTGAAAATAGAAATCGGTCTTACACCATCCTTTAGGATAGGCTTCTTCTAATAGTTGCAGGGCCGAGGCATAATTTTTTTGAAGAATGAAAAGCTCCAGCAACACTTCAAAGGCGTGAGCTTGGGCATGCCCTGAATTCAAACTCTCACGAAGGTGATGCGCTGCCTCCTCTAAATAACTATTCTGCATGCTCCGGTCTAACAAACCCGATTGAACGTACTGCAGATAGACCTTAGCCAAATAAATGCGGGCAGAAATTTTGTAAAAATTTCCCTGCGTTTCTTTTTTTGCAGCAGCTAATTCTTCCTCGAATTCCTGTCGGATTCGATGCAGGGCGCTCAAAACATAAAAACGCAGTTCACTCGAATTGTCCGAACGATATTTCTCCAAAAGTTGAATCGATTCTTTATTTTTCAACTCCACCATTCGTTCAATGGCCCCTCTTTTTAGCTCAATATCCTGCCCCGCCAAAATATCCGCATAAGGTTCAATGTCCAAGGCTTCGAATATTTTTTCTTGAGGGCTTAATACTTTTTCATAGAACACTTTGCTGAATTCCAGACTTTCTATTTCCGCTTTGTCGTCCATTACAAAATTGCCTTCCAATTGCTGAGCCCAAAGAAAGGGTAAAAATATGAAGCTTATCCCCGGCATAAAAAAACTAAGAAAAAAAAATTGAATGGGCCAAACGCGCCCTCGCTGTTTATTTTTCTCTTCGGTCAAAATAAAATAAACCAGCGACGATCCAAGGTGAGTGGAAAACAGGGCGAAAGATATTGGAGCACTGTACGCTTTAAAAAAAAGAAGTCGAAAAAAGAAAAGTTGCAATAAACCGGATAGCAACCAGACAAACAGAAAGAGACCCCAGCGTTTTTTTTCGGTTTGTGTCATAGAGTATTTTATCCCCCTCTCCTGGGGGGAGGAAGTCTGTCACCCAACATTTTTAAACCGCAAGCCCTCCCGCCATTCCTCTAGACTTTTCAGCTGCGGGGCATAATGCGTCAGGGCCAAGCCCACATGCAAATCCGCCTGAGTTTTTTTCCACGCTTCTAAAAAAAATTTAAAACTTTGAAATATTCTCTCTTTAAAATTTTCAGCTTGTGTGGCCGACGTGGTGATCAGCAAAAAAGCAAATTGAATTTTATTGTTTGGAAAATAAGCCACAACATCCATGGGTCTCAATGTATCCTTTAAGATCTGAACAATTCCTTTCAAAAAAAGATCTCTTTGGAGAGCCGTCAGGGCCTCGAGAGAGATCTCAATCTGCCCCAGGGATAAAGGCAAATAGTAGGTTCTTGCCCGTTCAAATTCCTCTGCCAGCCGCGATTCAAAATAATTCTCGGAAAACACTTGTAGATTTTGATCGAATATTTCCATTTTTTTATGCGCCTCAAAATGAAGCGTTCGACCCAAAGCGCGTGAAGCCCATAAGAGTAAGAAACTAAAAAGATTCAGCGTGGCAGAGTTTAAATTTTGAAAAGGAAGTTCATAGATTAAAAAAACGCCCAGCACTTCTCCCTCTTCTCCCTTTTGTAAGGGGCCCATCAAGATAGGCATTTTAGAGGCAGAGAGCTTAGATGCGGCAGAATTTTGCTGCAAGAGCTCGCGCAAGCTAAGGCTGCGTTTTTGGCAAAGTACTAAGTCCAGAAAACTCAACACTTCTGCCTGAAGAGGGGGCTCTGTAAAGCCCATGGAGCTCTTCAGCTTCCAACTTTGCTGCTCGTTTATATAGATCAGGCCTTGAGAAGCCTCCAGAGTTTTCAAGATGAAGTCTAGAATAGCAGGATAAAGTTCTTCCAGATTTAAATTATCAAAACGTCGCGCACCTTCGTACAAGGTAATCAAGGTAGAACTTTTAGTGACAATTTTTTTTTCTAACTGCAGATTCATTTCTTTTTGAGTTTCAATTTCAGCTTTCAAATTCTTCTGTAAGTCTTGAAGCTGCTCTTTTTCTTGCTCCAAATTTGACACCTGTCCCTTAAATTTTTGCCCCACCAAACCTAAAGCCCCCCCCACAAGCAGAAATAATCCTGGTAAAATATAAAATTGAAAATCTTCTAAAAGATAGCGTTCATAATAGAACCAGGAATAAGTAATATAAAGACCTGCGGCGAGGAGGGCACTTAAGATACCTGCATTGAGACCATAACGAAGCGCAAAAAGTAGAAGGACGATCCAAAAAGGATGAGGCTCAACCCCATTAAAAGCAGGAGAATTAGGATAAAAAATTTGTGCGGCCCACAAGAGGAGGATAAAGGCCAAGGGGATTTCGTAGAGATAGGGGTGTTTTTTAAAAAAAATCATATGAATAAACTACACTAACAACTTCCGAATCTGCTCTACCAATTGATGAGGATGAAAAGGTTTTGAGACGACTTGAACCTGATGATTTAATAAAAATTTTCGTTCTTCATCGCTTATTATTTTTGCCGTCAACACAATCAAGGGAGTTTGCTGATAAGAGACCCGGGATCGAATTTTTTTAATAAGTTTAAAACCATCCAGGCCCGGCATCATGAGATCCGTCACAATCAAGTCAAATGGATGCTGGTCGATGGTATTCTCTACCCTCAAGGGATCATTCACCGCAGTCATCTGGAAACCGTGGAAGCCCAACATGGTGGCTGCCAACTCGGTAAAATCGGGTTCATCATCTATAATTAAAATTTTTTTACCTTCGCTTGCCATAGAAACCCCAGTAGAAAGTTAATCCTATTTGTGCCTGATGAGAATGCCCCACATTCGCCTGATTTGCCTCTTGCGCATATTGATAGCGGGCAAATAGATCGAGTGCATGAGTGGGAGCATACAGCACTTGAGTTTGTACACCCCAAAGATCACCCGCAAAGGCGTGTAGATGCCGGCTAAAATCTTCCCCTATAAAAAAATTGGCGTCCACTTTTAATTGATCGCCCCAGCTTTGGGAGTAGTTTAAATTGAGAGTATGCATATTGAGACGCTCTATCAAGGGAACTTTGAGTAGAAAATCCGCCCCTTTCTGTTCGGCCCATTGATATTGATACCCCAAACTTAAAAAAGGTTTTTGAAAAAACACCCATTGTAAGGAGGGGATCACTTCATAACCTCCACTCTTTTCACCCGTCTTCAAAACTTGTCGATTTGCTTCAAGCTCCAGACTCCAAAGCAATTTGTCTTTTACATTTCCTTGCTGACGGATCTTCCACTCATCCTGCAGATTCCCCTCTATAATGGAAACCGGTAAATCCGTTTTGAGTTTATGATTTTGATAAAAAAAACTCAGCCCGTAAGAGGGATGAGGCTCAAAATCAAATTCTAACCAGGGCGAAACAACAGTGCGTGCTTCGCTTAGGCCCAACTCTAAACCGGTCTGGAGCTTGTAGGGAAAGAAACGTTTCTCCAGGGCCGTGGAGAGGCTGCTAAACTCTCCACTCAAATTGGAACTAGCAATATGATAGTGACCGACTTGCAATTGAGACAAAAGGGAAAACGAGGCGCTCAAAGGCTGACGATGCTGTAAATGCCCGCTATAAAGGACGGCATCCCCCAAATGAGTGAGTTCAAAATAAGTGGAGAGCTTGGGAGAAAAGGCCTCTTGCAAACCGCGATGCAAATCTTTCAGTTCAGGATCCTGATGTTTGGGATCAAGCTCTTTCAATAACACTGCGGCCTCTTGGTAATCTTTTAAAGTGAAGGCCACGTAGGCCAGATCTTTTTTATACAGAAAACCAGACGGATTTTTTTCGCGATCGCTCTTCAATGCTACATAGGCCTTTTTGAAGTTTTTAGTTTCCAGGTCGACACGCAGTTGTAAGGTCCATTGTTGCTTCTGTTCTTCGGGCGTCTTATTTTTTTGTTTTTCAAAAAGCCCCTTACTTTTTTGGGCATAACTGAGAAATTCTTTTTTATTCTTCTGTTCTAGACTGATTTCAGACAAATAATAAGCCAGACTGGCATCTTGAGGCGCTTTCAAGAAGGCCTTTTGCAGATAGTCTTTGGCTTTTGTCAGTTGATGGACATAGTAAAATTCAAGCCCCACTTTTTTATAGGTCGCAGCAGTCGGTCGAAGCTGCGCCAGTTTTTCGAAGGTGTTTAGGCTCTGCGCGTGGTTTCCAAGGTCGTAATAAAGACTTGCCATCGCCTCAAGCTCCTCAGCCCTCAAAGGGCGCTTACTTTCAATTTTGAGTAATACTTCCAAAGCCAGGGTTTCTTTCTTCTCCTGCAAGGCCTTCTGATAGCGAAGCTCCAGCCACAAGGTATTTTTCGGAAAAATTTTCTCCAATCCTAAAAGTGCTTTTTCAAAAAGATCTGGGTTTGTATTCTGATAAAAATAGGCCAGCTCTTGTGCTCGCTTTAAATCGGGATGGGCGCTTAAAAAGCCAAGATAAAAATCGAGCTTCTGAGAGTCCTTGAGCTCATAAAGATAAACCTGAAATAAAAGTGGCTGAACTTCAGCATCCTCCGGAAAATGTTTTTGATATTCTTCAATGAAGGGGAAAAAGAGATCCCATTTTTTTTGCTTTGAAAGAAGGGCAATTTTATCTTTCCACAAACTTTGATCTTGAGGATAACTCTGCAAAAGCTGGTTGAGATAAATCAGCGCCTGTTCCAACTTTCCCGCTTGTAGAAAAAGCGAGGCCAGAATATGTCCAAAATCTTTTTTATCCTCTTCACTCAGATCAGGAAGCGCCTCTATCCTTTGGGCCAACTCCATTTGCTTTTCCGAATTTTGTCTTTTTTCTGCCAGATGATAGGCCAGTTTCAACCCGTTCAAGGCCTTCGGTTTTTTTTGCAGCAGGGTCTCCGTCAAAGTCCAGGCTTTTTCCTCTTCTCCAATCACTCGATAAATTTGAATGAGATCTTCCTGTAAATTTTCGTTGTTTGGATCTTGTGCTATCCCTTTTTCAAGCCGGGCGATTAAAGCCCCGGTTTTTTTCAAACCCTGATCTAGTTGTAAAAGCAGACTGAGGTAATCTTCGGGCTTGGAACCTATTTGAACAAGCTCTCCCAAAATGCTATAAGCCTCGTCCGTCTTTTGTTCCCAGAGCGCATATTGCAGGGCGTCTTCAAGCAGTGTCTCGATTTTTCGTTTAGGAATCTGTTTATCTTCCTTAAACTCTCGCGCTATTTTTAAACGTGATTGAAAAGCCTCTTCTCTCAAATTTTGTTCATCCAGATAATTCAAATAGACTTGCGCTAAATCCCAATCTTTATAGCGAATCGCAATCAGCCGCTCCAAGTAGGGCTTGGCTTTTTCAGGCGTACCTATGCGCTCGTAAAGCGAAAGAAGTTTGAGAGCGATATTCTTATTGGCGGGGTGGTTTTCCAAATATTGACTGTAATATTTTTCGGCACGGACGTAAGATTCATTCTGTTCATACAGCCGGGCCAAAAAAAGATCGCGCGGATAGAGGAAATAAGCGAGCCCCGCAAAGGCCACAAACAATAGCAGAATCCTGATTTTAGAAAGTCTGGGGTAAGAGACGGACATGGACAAACCTGTTTTGAATATTATTTGTTAACGCTAAAGTCACCTGACCCTGGCCATCACTTTCCACAGGTCTCGTTTCATGCTCCTCTTCCAAGATAAATTTTTTATTTTTTTCCAGTCCCGCTAGACGAATTTTTGGACTCAGCCAGCCTTGGGCGTCGAATTCAATCTGCGAGCTTGTCGCTCGAAAAGATTTTATCTTTGCGTTGGAATCCAGCAAATAAGGCAGCGCTTGTTCTTTGGCATCCAGCACCAGCAAGTGATTTAAATCTTCGTTCAACCAAACGTAGAGATTATCTTGAAAATGGCCAAAGCCCAAAATCCCCTTCGATTGTTTGAGATCTATATTTCTTTTTTCGTGGTCGAAGCGAATCGTCTTTAAAGCCCCCTGAGTATTGATTTCAAAGCTGCTGGCAGACACTTGCTTGAGTTGCGTTGAAAAAAAATCTTGAACCTCTGCCACGTATTCAGAAGTAAATAGAGGAAAAGGCTCCTGGCTTAAGGCATCCTCGTAAAGTTCTTGCAGCACCTTGAGAGAGGCCAGCCTTTCGCCACTATAATAATGATAATAAAGCATGAGGGGTTTGAGTCGAATTGGATTTTCGCTGCGATCCCAGAGAAGTCTTAAATCTCTAAAACCATAAAAAGGGCCCTGCCATAAATTTGTATACACATTTTCATTACTCGAAGGGGAATAGACCTGCAGATAAGGCCCTCTGAAGATTCCCAAGGGATAAAGATAGGCATAACTCTTGTGCAGGGCATCAAAGCGAGTCATTCCCCCATTGATATTTTTCAGACCCAAATCATAGGTAGTTTTCAGCGCATTTTCCTGAGGGAGAGAATTTCCACTCCAACTGAAAAGACTTACTTTTTTGGAAATATGATTTTGTTGCAGGTATCCATCCAGGCGGCTCTGGGCGCGAGACACTTCCTGCACGGGATCAAACTGATAGTGGGGTACTTCCAAAGAAAGCTTTCCTTTATCCCAAACCAGAGGATGGGAGTAGGCATGGGCCACCACTTCGGTATTGGGAAGACTTAATATATTTTTGTACAGCTCCTGAATGCGTGGGGTCTGATAGCTGAGTAGATCAAGGTAGCCCACAATGAGAGAAGTCGAAATGGGCAACTGGGGATATTTTTTCAGGATGTCTTCCAAAATCACTTCACCCGAATAGGCATTTTCTTTTTTTTGAGAGGCATTAAAAATTCCATCCCCGTCAATATTTGATAAAAAGAGACGTTTTCCATTTTGTGTTGTCACATCGGGACGTGGCAAACCCTGCATTTGAAGGGCCTCATTGAAAAAGAGATAAGGGTTGAGCCTCCACTGAATCTGGGTCTGATCGGGGCTAACGGCCCTCACATAAGAGTTTTGGACAAAGCCCCCCTTGGGGGAGGTCATTATCATTACCGATTCGCTTTGCTCCAAATCTCTTCTTTGGATGGAAAGGTAGACGTTTAAATCTCTACGGACCGGTTTAAAAAGGTTATAGGTGAGAGAATCGGTCAGTTTCAAAGGCCGCTCAAACTCAGCCCATTCCGGATTTTTTTTCAGCAGCTCCCAAAAATAAGTATTATCGCTAAATTCCCCGCCGTACTGCAAACCCAGCTCCTGCAAGGCCTCTACACACTCGGTAGCCAAAGGTTTTGGACCTTGTTCGGCAAAACCCAACTCTTCCCAAATAATCCATTTTCTTCCCTGCTGCATTTGATCTTTGATCCAATGGCAATAAGCAGCCGGTTCCGCAAAAACCTTGGCACGCTTAAACCAGGTCACAATCCCCCTCACCCCCTCCATATGCGCCGGGCTGGGAAGTGGCCAATCACTGCGCCAGTAATAGGCCTGCAGACCTAGATGATTCAGCCAGACCTCGGCTTGCTGATGAAAGGAATTAAAAAAGGGATCTTGAGTTTGCGCGGTGTCATAAAAAATAAGCACACGGCGGGGGATTTCGTGGATCTCCTGGCTTTCTGCGGTGTTGGGGGAGAAAAAGAAGAGGGAAAAGAAAAGTAAACTCAAGCAATTCATTTTACACGATTTTATAATAATATTTAAAATCCTGTAGGGGCGGTGCCTCTGTGCCCGCCCATGATTTTGCTTTTCAATTGGATTCAAAGCACATCCATCTGCGGGCGGGCACAGAGGCACCGCCCCTACAAAAAACGGGAAATATTTATAAAATCGCGCAAGACCAAGACTAAGCCTCACTCCCCTCTTCTCCTCTCTCCACGAATGCGACGCAGCAACTGATTAAAATCAAAAGGCTTCACAAGATAATTAAAAGCCCCCACTTCTTTTTCCCAATAGGTATCAAAAGCCTTATTGTTTGCAGTAAAAACTATCACCCGAATAGAAGCCGTCTGGGTATTTTTTTTGAGCGTTTGGTACACCTGCTGCCCATCCATTTTTGGGATGAGCAAATCGAGTAAAATAAGCTCCGGCTTTTCTTGGGTCGCAAGAAGCAAACCTTCTACTCCATCGTAGGCACAGCTCACTTCAAAGCCTTCGAGTTCTAGCCTGTCTTTCATGAGTTCGGTAAGTTCTCTTTCATCATCAATGATCAATATTTTTTTCATACAGACTCCTTGGAAGAACGCTGTGCAAGGTCCAATAGCTGAGGCAGCTCCTGGGTATCGTCGGGATAAACCGCAATGCCTATTTTAAATTCAGGCCTTACGGGGCCCTCCTGACTAAACAACTTAATTTTATTCAATTCTTTTTCCATCCGCACTCGAAGCGAAGTGGCCCCCAGCAAGGCGGTTTCGGCCACCACAAGAACAAAGGCCTTTAAAGGATGTGAGATTAACCTGTCCTCACGGCGTAACACCTCGCTTTGCAGGCACTCCTCTACTTCGCTCATGAAACCATCGATTTGTTCCGCATCACAAACGAGCCTGATTTCTTCAAGGTTAGAAACACGAAGCACCAGCAAAGAAACTTTTTTATTTCTCTCCTCCGCATCTTTCAATGCTCCTTGCAAGGCCACTTCGTAATCCACCTCTTCTTCGTACTTGGGCAAGGTAAAATAAAAACAGCTTCCCATGCCCACAAAACTATCCACCCCTATCTGGCCATTGTGATGTTCCAAAATTTCTTTGCAGATGACCAGTCCCAATCCCGTCCCTTTGTAGCCTTCTCCTCCCACCGGTCGATTGACCTGTACAAACTTGTTGAACAAATTGGCCAACTGATTTTTTTCTATCCCCGGACCATCATCCTCGATGTTGATGCGCAAATCCTCGCGGTCGAGCTTTACCGCCCGCAGTATTATTTTTTCTTTGGCAAAACGCAGGGCATTGTTCATTAAATTATGCAGCACCTGACTCAGTAAATCGGGATCTGCATAGACCATGGGAATGTGTGGAGGCAAAAAGGCTTCGAGGATGATATTTTTTTCTTTTGCCACAGTTTGAAAGCTCTGCAGAACCTCTTGAAGAATGGGCAACAAATTGAGACGCCTGCGATTCATCTTTGCAAAGCCCGATTCCAAACGAGAAAGATCCAGCAAATCGTTGATGAGCCTCGCCAAGCGGTCTACATTCCGATTGGTAATATCCAACACCCTCTTTTGTTTCTCAGTCAATTCCCCCACCACTCCATCTTTCAAATTGCTAATAGCCGCTTTGACGATCGTGAGAGGAGTTCGCAATTCATGAGAAACCGTGGAAATAAAATCGTCTTTCAGTTTATCCAGTCTGCGACGTTCTTTGACCTCGGAACGCATCTGTTCCAGCCGCATCAACTCGGTCACATCCGTTATAGAAAGCAGAAAGGCCTTTTTATTTTCCCACTCGATCTGCGCCACTTGTACTTCCGCGATTTTTTTTTCGCCATCGGGAAGCGGAATTTCCAATTTGGTGTTCTGATTTTCAGTAAGAGGAAAGCCCAATTGTCTTCCTAAAATTTTATGTTTGGGATGTCGCAACAGCAGTTCTGCCGCCGGATTGAGAAATTTCACCACATGGGCTTCATCGATGACGATCAAGCCATCCGCACTCTGATCAATCATGTAATGAAAACGCTCTTCACTCGAATTTTCCAAATTATTCAATAAACGGGCTCTCTCGATGGCATAGGTCATAGACTTGGCTAGCAGGCGTGAGTCGAGGGTCCCCTTGATTAAATAATCCTGGGCCCCTTCTTCCAAGGCCCGTTTTGGAGTAGCCTCATCGTGCAAGGCACTCAGGACAATCACGGGGATGGTTTTAAAATTTTCACGAAAAAGCCTTAAGGTCTCCAGGCCTTGAAAACCCTTCAAATTCAAATCGAGGAGGGCAACATCGATGGCATTCGATTCCAAAAGGGCAAAGGCTTCAGAAAAATGAGCCACCTGAAAGAGTTGAACCTCATTCAAAAACGAATGCCTGTCCTTTAAGCTTTGAGTAATTTCGCGACAGCTCAGAGCATCGTCACAGAGCAATAAAAGCCGGATATTTATTTGCATAATGCTCCAAATCATTGGTGAAAGAGAATCACTTGTCAATGAAAGGAAAAATACTTAGGAGATTTCCACCTCACCCTAACCCTCTCCTAGAGTAGGAGAGGGCCGGGGTGAGGTAGACAACTGGAGAAACACTATGACTCAAAGCCCCATCACCCAATTCATCAAACACCATTACCGTCACTTCAATGCCGCTGCTCTAGTGGATGCTGCTGAAGGCTACAAAAAACATTTGGAAGAAGGTGGCAAGATGTTGATTTCTCTCGCGGGCGCCATGAGTACGGCCGAACTGGGGGTGTCGCTGGCCGAAATGATACGGCAGGACAAAGTGCAGATCATCAGTTGTACCGGCGCCAACCTCGAAGAAGATCTGATGAATCTGGTGGCGCACAATCACTATAAAAGAGTGCCCCATTATCGTGACCTCAGCCCTCAGCAGGAATGGGAACTTCTGGAACAAGGCCTCAACCGTGTCACAGACACCTGTATTCCCGAAGAAGAGGCCTTTCGTCGTTTGCAAAAACACATCCACGCCCTCTGGAAAGAGGCCAATGACAAGGGTCAGCGCCATCTGCCGCATGAATTCATGTTCAAGATGATCAACAGCGGCGTCTTGAAACAATATTATCAAATCGACCCCAAAGACAGCTGGATGATCGCCGCCGCGGAAAAGAATTTACCGATTGTGGTTGGGGGTTGGGAAGACAGCACCCTTGGAAATATCTTTGCCTCCTATGTAATCAAAGAAGAAATCAAACCCACCACGATGAAGAGTGGCATTGAGTACATGGTGAGTTTGTCGGATTGGTATCGAAAAAATTCTTCTGGAAAAGGTGTGGGATTCTTTCAAATCGGCGGTGGCATTGCGGGCGATTTTCCCATCTGTGTGGTCCCCATGATGTA
Source organism: Deltaproteobacteria bacterium (assembly GCA_015233135.1). NCBI lineage: Bacteria > Pseudomonadati > Myxococcota > Myxococcia > Deltaproteobacteria bacterium. The sequence goes on along the minus strand of JADFYH010000021.1, from coordinate 28,724 downwards.
TCAAGATTTGGAATGGCATGACGTGCCCTTCTGGAGCTATTTCTGCCAGATTTCGGATTCAACCACGTCGTATGGATCGTATTCGGGCGCCATCCCCAACGAAAAAATCACCTGGGGGAAATTGGGCATAGACACCCCAAAATTTATTGTGGAATCAGATGCCACCATTGTAGCCCCGCTGATTTTTGCGTATGTTTTGGGGTGGTAAGAAATTCTTTTGACATTATTTGCTCTCACTCTTTGGAATGAGAACGGAAGCCAATTAAAATCCATTAACGAAAAATTGGATTACGTGATTGAAAAAGTGGAACGGCATGATGAAGAAATTCAGGAAATAAAAACTCATCTGCATTTATAAGCCGGCCCCTAACAAGCCCCGCAACTCCTCGCGCCGCGCCTTGTAGCGTTCAAAAACACCTGCCTTTATTTTTTTCCCGGCTTGAAGCCCAGGCTCAAACAACAGCTCCTCTATCAAGTTTTGAACCGCCTCAGAGACTTCTGGATTTGCGACTATTTGGACAAGATAAACAATCACCAAACTATCCGGGTAATAAACGCTACTTTGAAGATCAGGCTGATATTCAATCTTTAAATCCTTTAAGAAAGGACGTATCAGGCAGTCTTCCATAAAATTCAGGGGGCGCAATTCCGGAAAGGACTGTAGCTCTGTGCGCCTTGCAGAGGAGCACAGTTTTTTTAGCGACTCATAAGTTCTAATCCTTTGCTGTATAGTGCCATGAAATGCCTCCTGAATACGTCTTTGCCAGATGTGCTCCAAAGCAAGTCTAAATCCATTATCGGAGCCATCGTCTGTCACATAACGATCCGCTGGTTTCAAGAATGCCTCAAAAACTCTATAAGCCGCAATTTCCAGTTTATTTTGCTTGGCCTTGTCATCCGAATGTTCTTGTTCAATTATTTTCTTCCAGAATTGCATGTAAAAGGTTTGCATGATCTCTCGAAATTCTGACCGATTCAAAGTGAGTTTCACCAAGCGTTCTAAAGGCATGGGCATGAGGTCAGGATAAACCAGCACTCGGAATATTGCGCCAGCATTATCATATTTTTTTTCAGGTCGAGGAATCTTTGACAAAACTTCCTCCCGACTTTCCAGATAGGCAATAGCAATGGCTCTTTCTGTTTCGAATCTGTATTTTTCCCTAAGTTTCTTCACCCGACAATCAAAGCGTTCTCTAATTGTTTTATCCTGATCAGCTGCCTGCAACATTCTCACCAGGGCTTTTGCCAGGTTGGAGCCTGAAAGATCTCCTTTCAACTTCAAGGCTGGATATTCCTGCTGCAACCAGGCCACATATTCAGGCCTTAAAGGTCCAAACATATTTAAAATTTCGTCGGCGGCGGCTAAGTCATTTTCAAGCGGATACTGCTCAAGCCTTTTGCTCTTCTGCAAAAGACAAAAGAGTGCATAGTTTTCAACTTGTTCATTCCACATGGCTTCGTTGAGTTGAAGCGAAGCTACTCGGGCAAAATAAGATTCCACCTGTTTGAACAATTTGCTTTTCCACATGCTACCCACCACATACTCTGCAACAAAGGCATATTTTTGTTTGATGGGATCAAAAGTAGTTTCAGTAGGTTCATGAGGTCCTTTTTGAATGGCATTCAGGAGAATGCCTTCCCTTTCGCTAAATTCTTCGGCCCCTCATTTTTGTTGAAAATGCCTCACCCAAAACCATTGGGCAGCCCATTCATCCAGGTCGGCTGTGTTTCTCATTTTAGTGCGAACACCCTCCAAGGCCTGTAAAAATTCGATTGCAAAGCCTTCATTGACTGAAAGCCTCAGTAAATAATCCTGCCACGGCATGGGTTCTTCTTTTTCCTCCCAGCCAAGTTCTTGAATGCTGACCTTAATAAGATCCAGAGCCGTAAAGCCAAATTGGGACTTCAATTTTTCAAAATAAGCGCGGCGAGTAAAGTCGTTCATCAAGGCATTGAATAGCCCATCGCTAAGATCCTTCTGCATCTTTTGTTGAGCAAGGCTAAGAGGGGATTTGGGGGGCAGCAGCAAAATTGCTTGTCGATGTTCCAAATATAATTTTACAAATTTTTCTGTAACTTGCTCAGCATCTTTCTCGATAGCCACTGCCCCCAAAGATGTTTGAATATTATTTATAGCCTCTAAGCCTATAAGTAACGATTCAGAATTTTCTCTAGATTCTATAATGGCCAAAATAGCATTAATCATCGCAGAACAACTTCGTGATAACCTATGCTTAGACTTGAACTTAGCTAAATCTTTTTTATGATTATTATCCAAATTGACCAATGCACCTTCTATAAAAGGCTTCAACTCTTCACAATGCTCCTCCACCAACTTTCTAAAACTGAAGCGCTTCAACATTTCAGGCGCGGCTTCTCGAATGGCAGCATCCAAGGCTACAGTTGCATCAATTCCTATTTTTCTTTTGAGGAGGTAAAATCTTTCCAGAAATTTTTCACTGCCTGCCGTGCCCTGATGCGAGCTTAAGGCCATATCCCGATAGCAGGCAAAAGAGAGAGGAATATTTTCGGCAACTTCATCCGCTTTTCTTTCTACGGGAATGAGTGAGGCATAATATTGAAACTCGGGAGGTAAATTTTTTCTTTGTTGTTCTTCGTCGCCCAGCGCAGTCCCTATGGCTACTGCCCCCTCTTTGGCCCTTTGCAGGCAGGCTTGGATATCTTCACTCCATTGAGATAATAGTGAAGGTAAAAATATCTCAAAAAAATCCTTTCCAACCAGAGTTCCAGCAATGAATTGCTGCAGAGCAAAATTTATCCTACCTTTTAATTCACCCGCAGCCCCATAATGCAAAACCGCATTCACCATTTCGCTCAAGGTTTCCTGATTAGAAGCGTCGGAATCACTCGGCACTATGGGATCTACTGTCACCTCTGTTTTTCTTGGCAATTCTAATAATTCCCGACGGATGCAGAGGTAATAGAGTATAAGCTTGTCTGCGCGTGTTTTGCCTCTCTTTATAAGCGCAGCGGTGCTGCGAATTATAATTTCATTATCCTCCGCAATAATAGCTCTCATTCTAACAGCATAATCAGATTCATTTTCTGCAAAATAAGATCTAATTTTAAATATTTTTTTTATGAATCGGGCTGTGTTTCTATAATCCATTTTTTGCTGAGCTGACAGAACTCCTATCCCTGCCTGTAAAAGCAGCTCATTCTGTTCTTCATATTCTCCATCAAGCTGATGCTCGATCTGATTTAGATCTTCCGCTGTTAATAACAAAAAATCCTCTGCACATTCTTTCTCTATAAAGGCCTGCCAATCACAAAGTTGCAAAATGCGTGCTTGAGACTTCATATATATTTCCAAAACACGTTTTTCAAAATAAGCTCGCAAATCCAGTCTGGAATGTTTTTGCAGATTGTAAACCCTTGTAATCTCCCCATGAGTCTCTTTTGCTACGTCTGTCAGTTTATCATATTCTGATTCAGGAACAACCTGTTGCAGTAATCCAACAAAATAAAAAACCAGAGGAGGAAAAAGCCGCAGGTCTTCGTCGGGAATTTCCAGCGCCTGTTTCCCAATCACCTCTCCCTCCAAGGCTCCTGCCACAGCTTGTAAAGCAACAGACATTGGATTCTTCAATTTTTCTTTTTTATGAGAATCAAGCTCAAAGGCCTCGCGAACCTGCTCTTCATGCCCAAACAAGCAGAGGCTCAAGGCACCCACTAAATGCTCGATTGCATGTACCCGTCCGTCAGGAGTGGCCTGACTGGAAACTTGGTAAGTATCCAAAATACGATTAATCTTTTGAGCCACCGAACTGTGCACCTCCGATTCTAAAAACATTTCAACGCATTTTGAAATAACGTTCAGGCTCCATGGTATAGAATCCTTTGTACACTGTTCACGCACCCAGGGAATATCATTAAAGACCACATGCACCAGCATATTAATTCGGAGCTCTACCAATTCCCCTTTAAACAATTCTGAGCGGTGCCTTGTAAACACGTATAAATTTCGCTTATTCAAATAACTACAACACTGCTCTTCTGAAAAGCCTGCCCTTTGATATTGAATCGCAGCCTCTCTAAATTCTTGCTCTTCTGCTACAATTTTTCGACGTATCGGAGTAGTAGGGATAATTCCCCGTTTAATTTTATATTCTAACAAAGATCCAAGACTAGAAAAATCATCTTTAACCCCTTCTATTAAACACCAGTAGTAATAAGCGGTATACTCCTTCGCCCTTCTTTCGTCTGCTTCTTGAAGTGAGGGCAATTTTTGTATTGCCTCCCTGCGGCGGATATAAAAGTTGGCCAATACAATATTTTTTTGATCTAGCCCTTCTGCTTCAGATAACACGCGGGTCAGCTCTGCTCTAAGGTGGTAATTTAAATCTTTCTCCAATAAAAGGGTTTTAAGCCTCTCTAAGGCCTGTTCCAGGCTAATTTTGCTGTCCCCCAGATTTATTTCTGCCAAGGCCAGTAAATCCTGGAACACCTTTGGTATTCTTGTTTCCTCCACCACAGGAGCTATGGGAGGCACAGAATCGATAGGAACAACAGAATCCACTGGGGCCACCATAGAAACCATAGGCTTATCCAAAACTTCCAGTGCGGCCATCACATCCTGGGTGTTACTCTGTAAATCTCGGGCACTGCGTCCTGGCTGGTCCATCACCAGATTCAAAGACCCCAGGGCCTCTAGCCAGCGCAACACGGCTTCGCCATCTTTCAAATCAAATAAATCATCTGCGAGCAGTTCCTCTGAAACCATCAGCTGAAATTCATCCAGAAATAGTTTTTTAAAGTTGTCTTCCATTGTTCTGCTTTTCTCGGAGATTTTATCAAAAGCTGGCAACAGGGCCGCAACCCTGAATTGCAGCACTTTCCAAATGCGAGCATAGTAGTTCTGCAAAATTCCCTCTGTGAGTGAGGCCTGCACAAAACCGTAATCCCCCAAGCGGTTTTTATTTTGCTCCCACCACTCCTGTACGACTTCTTGCGCCGTTTTCGGGCTTGTATCCAAAAGCAGACTGTTCACCTGACTCAAAAAAATCTGCTGAAACACTTTGTCTACATCAAGCAAGCCGCCCCTGGTTTTCAAATCCTCCACCAGTGGGCTCAGATGAGTGGCCAACGATTCAATGTTGGCCAAATGCCGTGCAAAGTGCAGATAGAGTTTCGAAGCCCCCGCCTGGAGAGTTGCTACACTCCAGCCTTCCCTCGCAAAACCCAGCCGACTAAATTGTCGGAGGGCTGCTTCCAGATTTTGCTCAAGCGCCTCTTCACTCAGCGCCCTGCCCTCTCTTGTTCTTTGATTCTCGCAGAGCTGCAAAAACAACCTGGCCAGAGAGGCATCCAGCGGAGGCCTTTCTTCCACGGAAAAACTTTCCAACAGGTAGGCTATTGGATGCTCACGAAAGGCAAAGGGGTTGGGAGAAGTTTGTGTAGGGATGGCACTGGCACTGCTGATCCACGGGCGTCTCTGGGCATGCGCTTCCAGCAAACGGGCAACCTGGGCATGGATCTTCAGTCTGGATTCTTCATTATCCAAGTGGGGGTATCTGGGAAAACCCTCCCGAATAATCGCCTCAATTCTATCCAAGTGGTACGAAATTTCTTTTTCTACATTTCCAAATTGAACAAGATAAACAAAGAAAACCATTTCTGCAAATCTGTCCTCACTCAGGTTTTGGGCTTGAAGCGTAGAGGGATCCACAGGATCAATCATCGCCCAGCCTGCTGGTACGGCCAGAGCGGAATTTGCCGTTCGTTTTTTCACAAGGCGGTGCAAAAGGGCATCATGAAAGTCTTCAAATTTTTTGGTCCAGACATAAGACTTTTCCTCGAGCTCGGCATCCAGCCTGGCCAGCATGGCCGCTTGGCCTGCGGTGAGCTCAGCAAATTCTTTTTGAAGATAGTCGCGCCAGTAGGCAAAATCAGCTCTGGCCACCAAGGCCTTTTGCACCGCCAGTTCGCGGGCAATTCTTAAATGAATCAAACGTTTTAAATTTTCTGCACTCAACTCAGCGCCCTTGTCTTTCCCTCTAAAAAAATCTCTTTCCTCTTTAGTTAGGGCTTGGCCATTTTTCCATTTTTGCTCATTCAAGAGTGCGCGGGCATTTTCAATCAAATCCATCACCGCCACCTGCACCTGAAAGGCTTGCCCCGCTTCGGATTCCGAAGACTGGGATACAATTTTCACACCCTGCAAAAACCCTTGGGTAGGCGGATAAATTTCATAATCTACCACTGCCTCTCCCAATTTTAATTGTGACTGAGGACGGTGATAGAGCAGCAGATCTTCTCCCAACAAGGCCAAATCGCGATAAAAAGATTTCAATTCCTGAATGCGTTTTTCAGGAACAACCGTCTGTGCGCTGGCATGTTCGTAAGCCTCACTACAGTGATCCAAATGGCTATCAATCAGGCCTTGAAGACGGGCTTGCAGCATGCTGATATCTACATTGACAAAGGAACGACCTTCTTCGCTTGTCACTTTCAGCGAAGATCTATCTACCCCGTTCAAAAGTAATTTGAGCAGGCCTTCGTGATTTCGAACCAGCACTTGCTGGGCACCCGTTGCCCGGTATTCCAGCAGGCGATCTTCCAGGGCGATGAGGTAATCAAACCAATCATTGATAGACGCCAGCGGTTCTTTGTGAAGATTGAGGCGTTGAGTAGATGGCACGCGATGGAGAGGCTGAGTCAGCTTTTGTAAAACCACCGGATATTGCGAAGGATGTGGAGTTTCCAGATTGACACGGCCGTCTGCAGACGACTCAGCCGCATCGCTTCTTCGATAAACATTGAAGTTCGATTCAAAATAATTTTTGTATTTGAGAAAAAAGAAAAATTGTTCCAGTTGCGCACGCAGCTCTTCATTGTTTCCGCTGAGGGCCAAGGCCAGGGCCTTAAGCGTCGACCTTTGTACCAGATGAACCTCACCCTTTCGATAATTGGCAAGGGTTGCAGGGTCCAGCGCCTCTTGTCTGCCATCCCTTTTTTCTACCAGGCAGGCATTTGCCAAATCGCGGTCTGAAACCTGAAAGACCTCCAGATATTTTTGCACCACTTCGGCAAGCGTTAAATTTTCGAAAGGAATACCCCAAAACAGTTCCGGCACCGGAACCACCAGCTCTTTTGCCTCATTGGGGCTGAAGGGATATTCGTCTGAGGAATGAAACCGACGCATATATTCGTGCGGATCCACAATGCCCTGCATTCCAGTCTGCATGGCGGCGTCTGATCTTAGCGCAAATCGATACCACTCGCCGGTCACCAAGGTATGCAGGCCTTGCACAAACCGAAAATCATCCGGGGCATGCCTTCCCCAGGCGCCTATCGTATTGCCTTTAAAGCCCAAGTTTGCCTCTGTGATGAGTTTCAAAACTCCGGCCACCGCAAGACCAAATACCCTTCCCAGAAAGCTCCCATGCGCTTCGGCGGTCTTTGCTTGCACAAAAGCGACCGCAGGCAATTCCAACATCTTCCAATTTTTCGCATCCAGCTTTTTGTAGATCTCTCCCTCTCTCCAAAGCTGTGCTTCCATTTCGCTTTCTGAAAGATTCAAAAGCGATAAAAAGATTTTTTGTACCTCCAGCGAATAGGGATTCCCCAAGTCTTTGCGGAGGGCCTCTCTATAAAGAGAAGCATCGAAGGCCAGCGAGGCATTCGCACCATTTCTCTCCAAGGCCTCATCCATATAGGCGTGTAGCAGATCCAAAATTCGGGTGCTATTGCGGTAGCGCGCAAAAAGCCCATCCCCCCGGGCCGCAAGTTTGAGCATCATGTCTTTTCTAAAGCGGGAATAAGCTTCTCTTCCCAGACGGGTCTTGATTTCTTCAATGCCTCGTACAGGGGCAAAAAGTTTTCTCGCTTCAGAATGAAAGCCAATTCCATGGCGTTCGGGCTGGGAGGACAGAAAACGGATTAAGGTTCGCCTAATTTCCCCCTTTGACAAAGGGGGGTCAGGGGGGATTTGAGAATACGCCACCTCAAACACCCACTCCAAATACCCTACTTGCCGCGGCATTTCTCTTCCAAAATGGGCCAAAGCGACGCGGGCATAAAAAGGTAAAAAATGTTCGAGGGATTTTTTCTGCTCTGCAGAAATCTCATCAGAATTTTTATTCACCTCCAAAATCCATTCCTGATAATCCCGATTTATTCTCTGCAAGGCCTCCAGGTAAGATTGGCGCAGAAAAACTTCCTGTTCCGTAAGGGCCCCCAGCTCTTCTTCTGTGGCAGAACTCACATCCTGCAGAATTGCCAAACGAGGACGAATGGCATTTTGGTAGCGTTGAAAATCGGAAAGCTCCACGGACTGTGGACCTGCAGCTCCCACACCCAAGTCATTTTGAATAAAGAGATTTCTTTGTGTGCCTTCTATTCGAGCGATATGGGCAGCCACTGGATCCATATCATTTGGGGCTTGTCCTAAAAATTCAAGCACTGGATCGGCGGAACTGGCGTAGGCGTAGATGGGTGAACTCGTAGACTGGTAAACTGGTAGACTCGTACTTCTCCCTCCCCCCTGGAGGGGTGAGGAAAAGCCGCAGGGTTTTCGGGAGAGGGGGATCTCGCGTGCCTCTGAGGTCACACTCTCTCCAACTCTCTCCCCTCGAGGGAGAGAGGGCTCAGAACTCTCCCCCCTTAATAAGGGGGGCAAGGGGGGATTATTTACCGCCACCCCCGCTCCCGCCGCCGCCCCCAAGGCCCTGCAATGCAGCAAGCCCAAGGGTGTGAGATGATTCGACAGCCCTACTTCTTCGATGGCATTCGAGGCAAAATTGTAAATGCCGCGGGCTTGCAAAATTTGATCTTCTTGAAGATGCAGCGCCACCCCTATTCGATCTAGGGCCTCGGTAGTCAGCAGCTCAGCGCCCACATCCCCCAAGGCAAATCCGGCGGCAGCGGTGAATATTTTCAAGAGCGGATGCGCGATCGGCAAGCCGTGCAGTACGTGTCCGACCCCATGTTCCCCCAGGCTGGAGCCCACGCCAATCAACATCGATTTGGCCAGTTGCCAGGCCAGTGATCCTGCATTTTCTGAAATTTGTTGGGAACTCATGCCGCCCAGTTGATGCATCAACTGCACTCCGCCTTGCACCAAGCCATTGCCAGCGCCGGTTACGGCCGAAAGCAAAAGTCCATATCGTGAAAAAGGCGTCGCCGATAATCGGTAGTTGAGGTAGCCCGAAAAAACGCTGGCGGCATAATTGGAAAGTGTGGATAAAAAATCACCGCTACTCTCCACAAAAATCAGACTCGAGCGCCTGAGAGAATTCTCCACTTCACGAAGGCCCACCCGTTGTCCCAAGCTCCCCTGCATTGTGGCCTCCGCCAGCTCGGGAGCTCGGCTGTTCACCATTCCCATCAAAAACTCAGCCACCTGATTTCTTTCCGCTTCGCTTTGCGAAGTAGGGTTTTGCGAAAATAAATAGCTCTCCCAATCACAGACCATCTGGGTCAGAGGGTGTGTGAGAGTATATTGAAAACCCTGATGCAGGCGATGTAGCACGCCTTGCGAGGCCTGCAGAAGGTCTCTTCCCAGATGAAACATTTCTCCTGAAAACTCGGCCCACTTCGAAATATTCCCATGCGCAAAGGCGGACACTAGCCCTCCCAGACCCATAATTCTTCCCAGATAGGCCGGGGGAGGCAAGAGCTGTTCGGCAATTCCCGTCAGGACGACCAGACTCTCCCGCGTCACGCCCCTTTGACTTTGATGCAAAAAGGCCAGGCAGCCCTTGCCCAGTTCTGTTTGCGTAAACTGCTGCCAGGTACTTTGAGAATCTGAGCCCGCATTTTCAAGCAGATGGGCAATCGCTGCATCTACATCCCTGAACTTTTCAGAGCGCACCAAAAGCAGTGACTCGAGCAAGATTGCTTGGACTTTTTCACGACTATCATTTTCTGAGGGATAAATTGAAACAAGGGCCTGAAGGGCATGAACTTGCATGCCTAAATCACGATTGTAAGATTGTTCTGCTCGGAACAACTGAGCCCGGTCGGAAGCAGGAGCTTTAGCTACGCCATCCAAAACAGCAGCATCAGCATTAGCGGGTTCTGCGGAATTGCTAAAAGTAGTATGGTTTTGCTCAAAATTGTCTAAATTGCCTATTTCAGTATGAAGTCGAATTCCATGAGTCATATGAGGTTTTCGACAGTAGTTTGAAAAAGTTGCGTATTTTTCTAAAAAAAACTTCAATACCCTCTATTTTTTTCTTTTTCTCTGAACACCCAAGCCTCGCAAAAACTCAAGATTTTTTTAACGGATCTTTCTCTTATCTTAAAATGCATAAAATAGCCTTGACCCTAATTTATGCATGCATTAATTAGATAGTACCCTAATTTATGCACAGATACTTAGAACCTTTTATTTCAAAAGATTTGAAGGAAAAGATGGTTTTTCTTGGCGGGCCTCGCCAAGTTGGAAAGACAATCTTGGCTTTTCACTTGCTAGGCAGCACAGATACCGAACATCCTGCCTATCTGAGTTGGGATGATCTTTCTACTCGAAAGTTACTCTTGGCGGGTGAGTTGCCTGCGCAACAAAAACTTTTGATTTTTGACGAAATCCACAAATACAAGCATTGGAGGAATTTCATCAAAGGGATATTCGACAAACAGCGTTCCAAACTGAAAATCCTGGTCACCGGCTCCGCGCGACTAGATTATTACCGACGTGGTGGGGATTCCTTGCAAGGTCGTTATCATTATTATCGTCTTCATCCTCTCACTTTAGACGAAATAGGGTCCGCACAAAAAGGTTCTATTTCCCAACTCCTCACTTATGGAGGATTTCCCGAGCCTTTCTTAAAAGCAGATGAAATTGCCTATAAACGTTGGCAAAAGGAAAGAAAAAGCCGTGTCCTTCAGGAAGATTTGATTTCCCTAGAACAGGTGAGAAATGTCTCTCACGTTGAGCTTCTTTTGGATATTCTCCCTTCCCGGGTAAGCGCCCCTTTATCGGTATCCAACCTGAGTAATGATTTACAAGTCACCTTTGAAACCGCTGAAAAATGGATACAGATTTTGGAAAGATTATATTTCGTCTATAGAATTCAGCCTTATGGTTTAACCCAACTTCGGGCAGCAAAAAAAGAACGCAAACTTTATCTCTGGGATTGGTCTCAATGCGAAAACGAAGGAGCACGTTTTGAAAACTTTGTCGCTTCCCATTTGCTCAAATATTGCCATTTTATCGAAGATACCCAAGGAGAAAAAATGGAATTACGCTTTTTGCGGGATTCGATGAAAAGAGAAATTGATTTCGTGATCCTCAAAAATAATAAACCTCTCTTCGCAGTAGAATGCAAAACAGGCGAAGGGAACCTCAGTCCCAACATCTCTTATTTTTCTTCCCGAACTCCTATTCCAAAATTCTATCAAGTCCATTTAGGAAATAAAAATGTAGAGTTGACCGAGTACAAAGCACGCCTCTTACCTTTTCAAAGCTTTATTAAAGAATTGTGGGAAGAAGATCTTACCCATTAATCAATTCATAATCCCCCTGCACTTTTTCTTGCTCACTTAGATTTTGATCCAATTTTACATAGGCCTCATCCAATTGAAGCTGCAGTTCTTTAATCTGTTTGGGATGAGTGGAGAGAATGCTCACATTCGAATTTTGAGCGGCTTCTAAAAGTTCTGTGTTCCATTGCTGAATCTGTTTTTCCTGGGTCTCAATTTGTTTTTCCAGTTTTTCCATTTCTTTTTTCAGAGGAGTCAACCTTCTCGATTTTTCGCTGATGAGATCTGCCCTCGCACGACGCAACTCCTGTTTGTTCATGTTTTTGCCAGGATTTTCCTCCTTTTGAATGGCCTCTTCTTGCCAGCCTATCTTGGCCAAGAATTCATCATAGTTGCCTTCAAAACTAAACACTTCTCCGTTTTGAAAAACGATCAATCGCTCCGCAAACTCCCGTAGAATTTTTTCATGATGGGTTACCATCACCACAGAACCTGAAAATTCTTGAATGCTTTGCAGCAGCGATTGCACCGATTCGATATCCAGATGATGCGTCGGTTCGTCGAGTAAAAGCAGATTGTGCGGCTCGGCCAAAAGTTTTGCCAGCAGCACGCGGCTTTTTTCTCCACCGGATAAAACCGAAATCTTCTTTTGCGCTTCGTCTCCACTAAACATCATGCAGCCTGCTAAACTGCGTACGCGGGTTTGAGACAAATCGGAATTCACCGAGGCAATTTCTTCTTCAATGCTTAAATTGTTTTGAAGTCGCGCAATATTGGTTTGTCCAAAATATCCCACTTTCAAATGGGGATGTTGATAAATTTCTCCAGAGTTCGGCTTTAGTTCCCCTGCCATCAAAGCCAGCAAGGTCGATTTGCCTTTTCCATTTTTTCCGAGGATGGCAATGCGTTCGTTGGCCTTGATGAGAAAAGAGAACTTACTGATAAGTCCCCTCTCCCGAATACACTCGGCGACATAATCAAAACTCAGCTCCCGACACTCCAACATTTTATCTGCCTCAAACTCCGCTTCAGAAAATGAAAAATCCAGATTTTCTTCGCTGTCAATTTTCTCCAGCCTGCTGGTTTTTGCGAGAAGTTTCAAGCGCGACTGCACCGCTGCCGCCTTGGTCGCTTTCGATCGAAAGCGATCAATAAATTCCATTTCTTTTTTGAGTTTCTTTTCCTGATTCAGCCTGGTTTTTTCATGCAGGGCCTCTTCTTCGGCAATCAGATGATAAATCTTTTCACAGCTGCCTGAGATTTTACGCAGCTTCTTTCGATACAGCATGGCCGTGTGCGTGGAGATACGGTCCAAAAAAGATTGATCATGCGAAATCACAATCAGCTCCCCTGGCCAGGCGTGCAAAAAATCTTCGAACCAGCGGATAGAGATGATATCGAGATAATTGGTAGGTTCATCCAATAGAAGCAGCTGCGGCGCGGCCACCAGGCTTCTAGCCAGGTTGATTCGAATCTGAAAACCACCCGAAAAATGAGAGGCGGGCAAGTCGAGATCCGACTTTGAAAATCCCAAACCGAACAGAATTTTTTCGGCTTGATATTGGAGAGAATCGGAACTCTCCGGTAAGGCACTTAGGACTTCCTGCAGAATATTTTCCTTTTCAAAATGGAGATGCTGGGCCAGATAAGCGATTTGATAATTTTGAGGGAAACGCACTTCACCGCTATCGGCTTCTTCTTGTCCGGTGATGATTTTAAACAAGGTGGATTTACCGGAGCCGTTGCGACCAATGAGTGCCAAGCGTTCGCGGGCAGTCATTTGCAAACTGAGATTTTCAAACAGTTGCTGGCCACCGAAGGATTTTGAAAGATTGATAAGGGAAAGCATAATACTTTTGCCAAGTTTTAAAAGCTAAGCTAACAGAGCTCTCATGTATAAAAATCCTATTTCAGGATTTGTTAAACTTTAAAGGAGAAAAAATGAATCAAAAAATCAAACTCGGCCTGATGTTGTCTTTCTTTTTCACAATCTTTTCAGGTCTGCTTCAAGCTCAAATTTCTGGGCAATCTCCTCCCGTCAATACTCATATAAACACTTCCCCCACACCCACAGCGCAAAATCAAGCTCTCGTGGTAGGAGCGCCTCCTTTTAGACTGGGAGAGCCTGTTCAGGTACTTTGGCATGGTACTTGGTATCCCGCCCATGTCATTCGTGTAAACCTCAAAAGACCTCTTGTGAGAATCCATTATGATGGCTACAGCCACTCTTGGGACGAGTGGGTAGGAGCAGATCGCATTCGAAAATAATTTTTAATCTTGCAAGGAACTGCCATGACAAAACCTATTCCCTCCATTCAGAAACACATGACGACCTCCCCCCATACGATTATTGGTCAGGAACAGACCATCGATAAAGCAAAAAAAATGATGGGCGAGTTGGGTATCCGCCATCTCCCCGTCCTCGACGGCGGAAAGATTGTTGGCCTAATTTCGGATCGTGATGTTCATTTAGTAGAATCCCTCTCGGGTGCAAACCCCCTTGAGGTTAAAATTAAAGGTGCCATGTCTCTGGATCCTTATCTTACCTCGCCCGATACTCCCTTGGATGAGGTAGTCTCTGAAATGGCTTCCCACAAATACGGGTCTGCCATCGTGGTTCAAAATGAAAAAGTGGTAGGCATTTTTACAGCGGTAGACGCCTTGAAAACGTTGGCAGGCCTGCTGCACACCAGGCTTGCAAAATGAGTGTTCTTAATCTGTTCTCTTTATTTCTTTTCTTTTTTTTCATCCATGAACTTTGGGAAACCTTTCTCAATCTTCTTAACCAAAGGGAAATCAAAAAAAATCAGCATCAGGTCCCTGAGTTTTACAAAGAGAATATCGACCTAGGGACTTATCAAAAAAGTACCGCTTACAATCTCAGTCGATTGCGATTTTCTCTGCTTTCAGGTTGGATCTCAAACCTGATCATTCTCGCGCTACTTTTCTTTGGTTTTTTTCACAGAGTAGAATTATTTTTACAAAATCATCTAGTGAGCCAATCACTTACTTTTGCGGTGGCCTATTGTTTGTGTGTGGGGGCAGTTTTTTCATTACTTTCCTTGCCTGCCTCGCTTTATTCTCAATTTGTCATCGAAGAAAAATTTGGCTTCAACAAGATGACTTTTGGCTTGTGGATGAAAGATTTATTAAAAGGTGCAACATTGTCTCTGGTTTTAGGAGTACCTATTTTGTATGCCCTCTTTTTATTTTATGGCAAAACGGGCAGTGCCTGGTGGATCTGGGCATTCTTAAGCTTGTTCGCTTTTCAACTTTTGCTTGCTGCCGTTTATCCCTCCTTTATTGCCCCTCTTTTTAATAAATTTACTCCTTTGGAAGAAGGAAGTCTCAAAGAAGCCATCTTTGCCATTGCTCGAAAAATTAATTTCAAAATGTCAGGGATTTTTACTTTAGATGGATCCAAGCGCTCCAGTCATTCCAATGCTTATTTTGCGGGCATTGGAAAGTTTAGACGCATCGTTCTGTTTGACACTTTAAGGCAGCAAATGAACGAACCAGAGATTATCAGTGTGCTGGCCCATGAAATGGGACACAACAAGAAAAAACACATTCTCAAACAATTGATTTTAGGATTTTTTATGACAGGCATTGGCTTTTTTGTTTTGGCTCAACTCATGAAATGGCCAGAACTGTACGACATTTTCCGAGCCGGCCCAGCCGCTGCCTACAAGGCTTTGGTCCTTTTTAGTTTATTTGCAGGACATTTCACCTTTATGCTCACTCCACTTTCCAACTATCTTTCTCGTAAATACGAATATGAGGCGGATGCTTTTTCAGTGAACGCAACAGGCGAGAAAGAAAACATGAAAAATGCCTTGCTGAAACTGAGTAAAGAGAATCTCTCAAATCTGACGCCTCACCCTTGGTACAGCTTTTACTACTATTCTCACCCAACTACTTTGGAGAGAGTAAAGGCAATTGAGAGCATGCCGAATAAGAAATTGGCATAATTTTAAAAATTAGATCTCTTTCATAAATCAGCGAACGGTCCCAAGTGCAAGGCGCGGAGGGTCCAAAATACCGGAGTTTGCTACTGCAAATGAGGATTTTTTGGATACCGCAACGCCGCAATTGGATCGTACAGCGATTTACGAAAGAGATCTATTGTTTCAAAATATTCCATCGCCTTTTCTCTGGACCAAGCATCCAGTCGAATCAAATCTTCTATGGTAGAAGCGCGTTGTTCTTGTCCCGCCTTCATCACCCATTCATTCAATTCCGGAATTTGTAAAAACCCAATCTCTTCTTTTAAAAACAAGTCGACTGCCACTTCATTGGCCGCATTTAAAATACAGGGGGCCCCTCCTCCTAATTTTAAGGCTCTCTTTGCTAAAGCCAGGCATTTAAATTTATTTAAATTGGGTTCAAAAAAACTGAGATTTTGAATTTTAATTAAATCGAGTGAAACTAAATTATTTTTCAATCTTTCGGGATAAGAAAGCGCATACGAAATAGGCACTCGCATGTCGGGGATGCCCAGCTGAGCCATCACGGATCCATCCTGATATTCGACCATCGAGTGAATAATACTTTGGGGATGAATGAGAACTTCAATTTTTTCTTCGGGCAAGTCAAAGAGCCAGCGGGCTTCTATTACCTCAAATCCTTTATTCATCAGGGTTGCCGAATCAATCGTAATTTTTTGCCCCATGTTCCAGTTGGGATGTTTCAAGGCTTGGGCCAAAGTGACGTTTTGTAAATCTTCCAAGGCATGAGTTCGAAAAGGGCCTCCCGAAGCCGTGAGAATAATTTTTCGAACTTCTTCAATGCGGTTTCCCTGCAGGGCCTGAAAGATGGCAGAGTGTTCACTATCGACCGGATAAATTTTAACCCCTGCTTTTTTGGCAGCCTCGTTGACCAACTCCCCGGCAATCACCATGGTTTCTTTATTGGCAAGCGCTATATCCTTGCCCATTTCAATGGCCTTTAAAGTGGGCAACAAACCCGCAGCGCCAACCAGGGCGGAAACCACAAGATCGACTTCAGCGAGGGAGGCAATTTCTGTGGGGCCCGTTGTGCCTGAAAAAATTTTTAATTCGGGAAAAATTTCGCGAAGCGGGGGCAGATCTTTTTCGTGCTGCACACTCACAAGCTTGGGTTTGAATTCCCGAATTTGTTCAATCAGTAAATTTAGATTTTTTCCTGCGGCGAGGGCCTGCACTCGAAAACGGTTTGGATTTTGACGAACCACATCCAGAGTGGAAGTCCCGATGGAGCCCGTGGAACCAAGGATGGAGAGGGTTTTTAGCATAAATCAGCCTCTGAATAGCGCGTAGTAATATACCAAAGGCGCCGTAAAGAGCAGAGCATCTACCCTATCCAACAAACCTCCGTGTCCTGGAATCAGTTGCCCAGAATCTTTCACATCTACACTGCGCTTGATGAGCGATTCCGATAAATCTCCCAGAGGCCCAATCACTCCAATTAAAACACCTATAATCACGCATTCTTTTTTGGGAAAGGCCTGCCAGAAAACAAGTTTGCAGATAAAAGTTGCAAGCACACTCCCTAAAACTCCGCCTACAAAACCCTCTACTGTTTTACCCGGAGAAACCAGGGGTGCCAGTTTGTGTTTTCCCATCGCATGTCCGACAAAATAGGCCCCAGTGTCAGACATAAAAGTGGCCCCCGCTACCAAAAAAACCCAGAATACGCCGTGATCCAAGGCCCGCATCAAACCCACATAAGAAAAAAGTGAGGCAATGTAAATGCAGCCCAACACGGTGATAGCAATCTGATGCAGGATCAGACCCATTTCATGTTTACGGAAAAGATAAAAAACAAAAGTAGTCACTACCAGTAGGGTTAAACTGGCAATCCAGAGATCGGACCCCCCTTTGGCAAAGAGAATGACCGCGCTCAAAATTGTTCCCAGCACTACACCTAATTGAGGAGAAGAAGAAGGATGATGAGGCAAGGCAATGGACATGTACTCTTTTAAACAAAGGGCCACCACTACAATTACAAAACTTTTAAAAAGGGCCAGTGGGGCGTAAAAAACAAAGAGCACTGCAAAGACCGCGAGTCCTAGTCCCCAATAGATTCTTTTTTTATCGATGTTTGCGAACAGAAAAGCTCCTAATCAAAATCTCTCAACTGATCACTCGTCATGCCAAAGCGTCTTTCTCTTTTTTGATAGGCAAGCACCGCTTGCAAAAAATCTTTCGGGACAAAATCGGGCCAAAGTTTTTCGGTAAAGTAGAGTTCGCTGTAAGCAATCTGCCAAAGCAAAAAATTACTGATCCTGAATTCTCCGCTGGTTCGAATGAGTAAATCAGGATCCGGAAAAGCGCTCGTTTGAAGTCCTGCTTTCAATTCCTCTTCGCTCACCGCAGAATCATCCTGAGTCTTGAGGCGTTTTTTTACAATCTGTTGAACAGACTTCAATATTTCGTATCGAGACCCATAAGAAAGCGCCAGCACCAGGTGCAGATCATCAAAATGCTCGGTTTGTTTCATGCTCCTCTGAAGCTCTTCCAATACTTCAGGGGGAAGCAAAGCGGTTTCACCAATGGTATGGAGACGAATTTTATTTTGAATCAGTTTTTCGCGCTTGGAGCTCAGAAAATTTTTGAGTAAATCCATCAACCCTTTTACTTCTTCCGGAGGTCTTTGCCAATTTTCGCTGGAAAAGGCGTATAAAGTCAGCACTTTTACACCCATTTTTTTGGCATAAATCACAATTTCTTCGACAATCTCGGTTCCTTTTCGATGACCTTCCAAACGGGGCAGTTTTTTTTGCATGGCCCAACGGCCATTGCCGTCCATAATAATGGCGATATGATGTGGAATTTTATCGGGGTCTAGTGATAGCATTAGATTTGTAAAGTGGTGACCTCAAACTTCCAAGAGTTCTTTTTCTTTAGCGCTAATGATTTGATCTACTTTAGCCACATATTCGTGGGTTATTTTTTCAACTTCATCTCCCAGATGTTTCACTTCATCTTTGGGTAAGCCGTCTTTTTCCTGTTTCTTTAAGCTATCCATCGAATCGCGGCGCACATGGCGCAGGGCCACTTTGGCTTCCTCTCCCTGTTTTTTTGCAATCTTCACCAAATCGCGCCTTCTCTCTTCTGTCAGTGCGGGGATAGGTAATCGCACCAGCTTTCCATCGTTTACCGGATTTAGACCCAAATCGGATTTTAAAATCGCCCTTTCAATATCGGGAATCAGCTTGGATTCCCAGGGAGCGATCGTAATCATGCGAGGTTCCGGCACACCCAGGGTTCCCACCTGACTCAGAGGAGTGGGAGTTCCATAATAGTCCACGCGCACAGCATCCAGCATACTTAAACTGGCTCGACCGGTACGCATTTTACCCAGATCCACCTGAAGAGACTTCAGGCATTTTTCCATTCGATCTTTACTCTCTTGAATGACTGAATTTGACATAAAATTCCTTTGTTTTAGCCACACACCACCTCGGATCCGACCTTTTCTCCCAAGATCACCCGCTTAATATTTCCTCGTTCGAATAAATTAAAAACGACGATGGGTAACAGATTGTCTTTGCATAAAGTGATCGCCGTTAAATCCATCACCTGCAAATCGCGATCGAGCACCTCTTTATAAGTGAGCTTCTCGAAACGAACGGCACTTTTATTTTTCAGAGGATCACTGTCGTAGATGCCATCCACTTTGGTTGCCTTCAAAATCACCTGGGCCCTGATTTCCATGGCACGCAAGGCAGCAGCTGTATCCGTGGAGAAATAAGGATTTCCAGTCCCCGCTGCCAAAATAATAATGCGTCCTTTTTCCAGATGTCGCATGGCACGGCGGCGAATGTAAGGTTCTACCACTTTTTGAATCTCAACGGCCGAAAGCACTCGAGTATAGACGCCCAATTTTTCCAAGCTATCCTGCAGGGCCATGGCATTCATGATCGTCGCCAGCATTCCCATGTAATCGGCGGTAGAGCGTTCAATGCCTCCCGCTTTTTCGCTGAGACCGCGAAAAATATTTCCTCCACCAATGACGATAGAAAGCTCTACGCCCAATTCCTTCACTTCCTTGAGTTCTTCGGCAATTCCTTTGACCACATCATGATCGATCCCGTAACCTTGAGGACCCATGAGGGCCTCGCCGGAAAGTTTGAGAAGGACACGCTTGTATTTGAGTTCAGGCATAGTTTTTACCCAATCGCCTTCGCCACTTCTGCAGCAAAGTTTTCCTCTTTTTTAGCCATTCCTTCCCCCACCTGGAAGCGGGCAAATTGTAAAACTTTAGCAGAGGCATCTTGCAGCTTTAAAAATTCAGCCACGCTTTGCTTACCCGAGGGATCTTTCACAAAGGCCTGTCGGACTAGACAAACCTGATCCGCAAAACTGGCGATCTTGCCTTCCATGATTTTTTCCATCACTTGAGGAGGCTTTTTCAAGTCTTTCATTTGTTCTTCATAAACCGCTTTTTCACGGGCAATGGCTTCTGCGGGAATGAGATCACGATCCAGATAAAGAGGGGCCGCAGCAGCAATATGCATCGCCACATCGCGAATGGCAGACTCTTGAAGATTTCCCAAAACTTTTACCAATACTCCAATTTTATTTCCCATATGGATATAGGAACCAATTTTTTCACCGCTTCCTGCAGGGACAAGCAACACGCGTCTCAAACCAATATTTTCACCAATCTTGAGCACCATATTTTGCAAGGTTTCTTTTACACTGGTATTCCCCAGCTTTTGTTCCAGGAGCGCATCAACAGAGGCACATTCTTTTTCCACTGCCAACTTTGCAATGGCATCCGCCGTTTTTTGAAAATCTTCATTTTTGGCCACAAAATCGGTTTCACAGTTCACTTCAACCAAAGCGGCGGCCTTTTCATTTTGATAAATAGCAATTCTACCTTCGGTGGTAATGCGGCCTGATTTTTTATCCGCTTTTGCAGCCCCACTCTTACGCAGCACATCTACCGCGGCCTCGATATCTCCCTTGCTTTCCACAAGGGCCTTTTTACAATCCACAATTCCGGCTCCGGTTTTTTCTCGAAGTTCTTTGATTAAATTTGCTGAAATTTCTGACATATTTTTCTCCTGTTATTCCTCTCTCCCTTGAGGGGAGAGAGTCAGAGAGAGGGTGCAAATTAATCTACCCCCTCACCCTACCCTCTCCCACAAGGGGAGAGGGGGATATGTTCTTACTCTGTTTTTTCTTCCGTAACAGCCGTGGCACTAAAAGTCTGCAAACCTTCCTCTTCCGACTCGGGTTTGGACACGTAGGCTGCGGGTTTGCCTTTCCCCTTCTCACGTCCCACGGCTTTTTTCTCTTCACCCAAAGGACGATTTCCTTCGGCACGGGCATTCTCTTCGCGCACTTGTTTTCCTTCCTGGATGGCCTCGGTAATTCCCCCCAAAATGATACGAATGGCACGAATGGAATCATCGTTACAAGGCACCAGACAATCGATATCTTCCGGATCACAATTGGTGTCTGCCATGGCAACCACGGGGATACCCAAGACCTTGGCTTCATGAATGGCGATTTTTTCCTTTTTAGGATCCACCACCACTACAAGCCCTGGGAGCTTCACCATGTGTTTGATTCCACCCAGCGATTTTTCAAATTTTTGAATTTCTCGATCGATGTTGAGATTTTCCTTTTTACTCAAGGCCGCAAAAGTGCCGTCTTCTTTTTTGGTCTGCAAATCATGCAGACGATCAATAGAGGCCTTGATGGTTTTAAAATTGGTAAGAGTGCCTCCCAGCCAGCGTTCACAGACGTAAAACATGCCGGACTTTTCGGCTTCTTCCCGAACAATATCCTGGGCCTGACGTTTGGTCCCGACAAACAACACATCCTGCCCTTGAGAGACAACTTCCCGGGCAAAATTTATGGCCTCAGTAGCCAATTTCAGAGTGATAGATAAATCGATAATATGGATTCCATTGCGGGCCCCATAGATATAGGGCTTCATTTTGGGATTCCATCGGCGGGTTTGATGACCGAAGTGCGCGCCTGCTTCGAGCAGGTCTTTCATTAAAATCTCAGACATATGGGCTCCTTTTGGTTTTGCACCGAATCTAAAGGCCCAAGACGATCCCGATTGATCGGGACACCGGGTCTTGAGAAATTCATTTTTAGACTCTGTTCGTTAATAATAAAAAAGTCGTTTCGGGTTAACATAAGGCCATGTTACACTGCAACCATGAACTTCATTTTTCTAATCCTGCTTCTTTTTATTCCCAATTTCAGCTTTGCCCAAAGTGCCCCGGCCACTTCAAGCGCCACTTCGGGAAACGAAAAGGCCATTCTCACCAATTATGACGATTATGATTATTACAAAAAAAACGGCCGTACTTCAAAGGCCTGGAACGATTTGGTAAAAGATGGCTTTGAATCTTACAACAAACGCGATTGCGAAAAAACCATCGCCTACCTGAAAGAAGCCATCAAGGCTGGTTGCAGCGACCCCATCGTCAATTTTAAATTGGCGGCCTGCTCGGAGGCCACAGGAAGTTTATACTCCGCCTTGCAATATTATCGTGAGTCCGAAACCGGGCTCAAAATTTTAAAGACCCCTCATCGTTACCAACAGGATTTTTATGAATCGATAGGAAGGGTTTTGCTATTCAATAAAAAAACCGATGAAGCCCTGCCTTACCTCACCAGAGCCGCCGAAGTAGGCACTCCCAGTTTTGTGCTCTATTATATTTTGGGCGAGCTTTCTCTGAGTAAAAAAGACCCAGGCAAGGCCCTGGAATATTTTACCAAGGCAAGCCAATTGCCTCTGGATGGAGCCACTCCCGCACAGCTCACCAAAATTTACAAAATGATGGGGAACTCTTATCTGGAAGCAAAAGATTGGAAAAACGCCTTGGAGTATCTGAACAAGGCCCTGCAACAAAGCCCCACAGACCCTGAACTGCAACAAGCTCAATACCGTGCGAATGAAATGAAACGACAGGATGAGTTGATGAATTTTATGGAGAAGATGAAGAAGGAAAGTGAGTAGTATACAGTTTTTGCACTTCGTCTTAAAAAATCAATCAGAACACGGGCTCGTATCGCCACACCTTTAAAGCCTTACACAGCTTGATTCCGAGCGCTCATCCTGAAGATAAACCCATACGCATTTTGGATATTGGTTTTGGAAATGGAGATTATTTAAGACGTATTTACGAATGGGCTCAAAAACAAAAACTAAAAGTAGATTTGAGCGGTGTAGACCTCAATCCCTGGGCTAAAAAAGCCGCTCAGAAATTGACGCCTAAAGGGCTGCCTATACGCTATTTTACAAGTAACGTTTTCGACTTCAAACCCGATGAGCCCTACCACATTATTCTCAATTCGCTTTTTACTCATCACCTTAGCAATGAAGAAATTATTAAAGTCATGCAGTGGATGACAGCCAATGCGCAGTGGGGTTGGTTTATCAATGATCTCCATCGACATTGTCTTCCCTATTATTTTATTCGCTATTACGTGCGATTACAAAACTACAATCGCTTGGTCCGCAACGATGCGCCGCTCTCTGTGGCACGGTCTTTTACACGTAAAGATTGGGAAAATTTAATCCAGCGTTCAGGATTAGAAGAAAAACATCTGCATGTTTCCTGGTACTGGCCTTTTCGCTATGGAGTCACCTATGCGACCACAACAAATTTTTGACGTGTTGGTTATCGGGGGAGGCCTTGCCGGTTCAGCAGCAAGCTTTCACCTCGCGTCTCACGGCTATTCGGTGGCGATTGTGGAACGCGAGGCCCAGGCCCATCATAAAATTTGCGGCGAATTTTTAAGCCAGGAAACTCTGCCCTACCTAAAGGAATTGGGAATAGATTTGGATGCCTTGAAAGCATCCTCGCTCAACGCATTTTCTTTTTATTCCACTCACTTTAATAGTCGAAACTTGTTTGATGCTCCAGCTCGCGGCTTATCTCGTTATGTGCTGGATGAAGCCTGTCTTGAAAAAGCAGGCCAAGCGGGCTGTCTTATTTTTAGAGGAGAACAGGCAGAAAGTTACGAAAAAGATTCTTCACAAACCTTTCTATTAAAAACTTCACGAGGCATTTTAAAAGCAAAAACACTTTTTCTGGCCACTGGAAAACATGAACTTAAAAAAATGAATATCCGACAAGGGCTGGAAAGCTCTGCCATAGGCTTTAAAATGCATTGTCATTTAACAGAGGAAGCCCAGAAAAAATTAAAACAGGATATCGCGCTTTTTTTCTTTAAGGGAGGCTATGGGGGACTGTGTAAAATAGAAAATCAAATCGCCAACTTTTGTTTTATTATCGATAAAAAACGTTTTCGTAATTTGGAAAACTCTTATGAAACGACGCTTAGCTCTCTTCAAAAGGAAAACCCAAGTCTGGGTGAATTTCTCAAAAATGCTTCTCCTCTATGGCCCAAGGTGCTGGCTATGTCAGGAATTCCCTACGGCTATTTATTTAGAGCCAAAGTTTCAACTCAAGAAACTGGAATTTATCCCTTGGGAGATCAGTTTGCGGTCATCCCCTCTTTGACGGGAAGTGGAATGGCCATCGCCCTTTACACGGCTCGCAAGGCCTTTACACGGCTCGCAAGGCCTTTACACATTATCATCAAGATAAAAATGAGGGAGTCGCTTCTTATGCAAACGAATGCTTCAAAACCATCCAATCCCGCATGCACCTGGCTTATCCCTTTCATGCCTTGACGCGATCTCCTCTATTGGCGGACCTGGCTGTCGCTTTACTCAAGCCGCTTCCAGGTGTTACAAAATATCTGATTCAAAAAACGAGGATGCCTAACTTGGGATCCAATCTCCCACATTCATTCCAAAACTAAGCCCGAATTGAGCTAACATATCTTTTATTTCTTTGCGCGATTTAGGACCAAATGCACTATGTTTTTCGAATATCTCTTCGCTCATCCGAACAAGTTCTCCTAAGTATTGAATATTAGCATTTTGCAGACAGTTTGCAGCCCTTACGCTTAAAGTCACTTCGTCTACTCGCAAATTTAGATTATGGAGCTGTAAGGCAGCTCTAGCTTTTGTTGTATTAATACCAGGAGCTGTCCAGCCTTGCGTATCCATCCCCAGACTTAAACCAAAATTACTCAAAACATTTTCAATCTCTTGCAATGAGAACTCACCAAAATTTTTCACCTGCATCAAGTCTTCTCTTCTATAGGAGACTAAATCTCCTATAAATCTAACCTTGAGCGCTTCCAAGGCATTAGCAGATCGAACAGAAAGGCTCATCGAACTCTCTACAGGCCTATCCAATTTTGCAAAGAGTAAAAGTCGTGGATTTTTCTGCTTATTTTCTATCTGAAGATTCACACCCTTTTTTGCAAAAATTTCCTCAAGTCGTTTCGCTAAATTTTCTCCAAGTGTTTCTCTTCCTACATTTAATAGATCTTTTACTTTTTTGCCTAAATCATAGGCTTTCAATAAGCTTGCAGAAGCTTCCAGCAATTCTTCTGTATTGCAATTCTGTAGGAATATTTCGCGTAACCTTTCATACAAAATCTGAGAAATGTACCCATTTACTCTAAGTGAATTTCCATTATATCTGGCAGCAATCTTTTCATAGCTCTCACCCGCTATTAAACCTTGATAAACTTGTGCGTGAATATCCGATAATAATCCGCTAGTATCGACTTGTTTCAGCCATTCAACCCATTCTCGATCAGAACGCCGATTTGGGCTATATCCTCTCAAGGCAAGAATATAATCATGTAATCTTTTTGGCACATGACGACTGACAGGCATTTCTAATCGTAAGCCCCTTGGATTAACAGCAGGATTTTCTAGTCCTTTTCTTGCTTCGTAAGAGTCGCTGACTTGCCAAGTCATCCAGATAAGAAAACGGTTTTGTAAATCTTTTTCTATCTCTTGAATAAGCTCAGCAGCCACATTCCAATGCCGTGCTAATTCTGCGCGTGTACTTACTTTTTCTGCCATAATGCGGTGTCGAAATACAGCCAAGTCGATTGCCTCTTCGATTTCAGTTTCAAAAGTTATTGTGGCATTCGTCATTTGTTGCAGAACTTCTTCGTCAGTCCAGGGAAATTCAACATTAATCTCATCCTGATCCGCTGCCATGAAAGATTTTAGCCACAACTCTTTCAGTTTTGGAATGAGGCTATACAAACCATATTCAAAAGTTTTTCGATTTGTCGGTTCCGGATGAAATTGTCTTCGCAAGATCCTATCCAGATGCTCAGCACGTTCGGAAAGGCTTTGGCCTTCAGCAAGCATCCATTCTGAAAGTTCTGCGGTGAGTCGCGCTTCCAGACCTTGTCCACCTGCTAACCATTCATGAACGACTGTTTCCCAAGTCTCAATAAATAAACGCTGTGTGGCTGCTTCGCCGCCCAAGAGACCTTGCAATCTCAGAAGGTAATCTAGACGTGTGGGCACTGTGCCAATTGAAAATCCACGCAATACTGCAGCGGGCACAGCACTCGCCTCTGCTAAAGCATCAACACCTCCCACTGCCGCAATCGGTGCGACGATGGACCGACGCCAGGTTTCGATGGCTGGCAAGTGTGTGAAAAGATCTGTAACATCCACTTGAACCCTATCTTCCTGAGCAGCTGTCGCTGGTTTTGTCTGCCCGCCAGTATCTTGCGCTGCATTCGATTCGTCGCTTTCCCGACGAACTTTTTCTCTCAAACCACGCGAAGTAAAATCTTTTCCGGGATCTTCCACCACACCCAAGACCTGCGCTAAAGAAGCAAATTCCGCTTTGTCGCTCCAGGCCACTTCCAAAACAAAGAAATCAGGCATGCGATGATCAGGCTCATCGGCCCAACCACGACCGGTGCGTTGTGCAAAAAGCTCAATGCTGTCCGTCTGATAAGTATGAAAAGCCGCTTGAGCTCCCTTTCCGCGAAACCCTCGAGAGAGCATCACTATCGAAATAATCGGCTTGTCTTGTTGCTCCCAAGCCCGCACAGCTGCTTGATTATCGGCATCCTCGTTATCGGAATGAATGACTTGTGCATAATCAGGTCCGTAAAATTCATTCATTGCCTGCTGCATCACAGTGGCTTGCTTAATGGTATGGACAAAAATAAAATTCTTATTTTGAAAACCTTTTTGATAAAGATTGAAGTGATAATACTTCACCAACTTCTTTGCGTTTTGGATGCTTGGGTCCCACAGAATCAGACGCTCACCTGTTTTTTCATCTCGGCTTTCTGTATAGGTGACACCTCGAGCCTCGAGGGTCACTCGTTCCTCCTCAGAGATTGCAACTTGCTCTGCGTCTCTTACTGCTTTTCTTCCTAAAATCACGCGCCGACCACTGAGATGACGAATATAACCCTCTTCAATGGCATCCAAAATATTATATTCACCACTTTGATGATAACCCTCCAAACCTGCACCAGTTCCTGACAAGCCAATAACCAATCCTCTGTTACCAGCAGCGGCAGGTGGCCGCATCCGGCTACGTTTGCCGACCTTGACCTCTTCGCCCAAAGCAAAATGCTGGTAAATTTTACGATGGCTGGAAGACTGCGTGAAGAAGGCCTCGTCATTGAGGATCACCGTAGGAATATTGGGGTCAAATTTATCCAAGCACCTCGACAGGGTGTACATGCTGGCTACCGTAATCAGCTTATCATACATTTTAACGTCTTTATCTAAGCGCCCAATATTTTCATAACCGAAATGGCTGTCTCCATCGGGAAAGCGACTGGCATCCACTAAATCGACAATGGATTGCAAAGTGATAGTCGAAGACGAGCTTAAGTCGATATAGCGTGTGTTTGCCGGCATATAATGTCGTAATAAATCGATGATGGGCCCCTTCATCCGACTTTTTCCGGTTTGCATGGGTGAGGCAAGCCCTAACCACAACGAAGTTTTTCCAATGACATCCTTTTCGATACCTTCCAGCATGCGGGTTTGATAGTCACGAAGTCCCCAGCGGGCGGCAATCTCAGCGGCAACACGTGGCGCAACAAACGCAGCAGTTGTACCAGCAGCCACACCTGTAGTCATTGTTGTGTTTTGAATAAAGAGACCCTGTTGCCTGTCCAATTTATCACGAAATTTTGAAGTGGGATCTAAAGGATCAAAGGAACAGTCTGTAAAATCAGGAATAAAATCAGAAGTTGCAAAAGCGAAAGTAGGAACTTTTGCGTGGGGTAAAGGTGAAGCAGACCTCTCCCCAGCCCTCTCCTTCGTAAGGAGAGGGAGTTCAAATGTACTCGTACGCGCATGAAGTAGACTCCCCAGATGTCCTCCGGTATTCATACCAAAATCGCTGCAGACAGCTTGAGTGAGGGCCTGCACTGTAAAATGGGCGGCGATAGCGTTGTTTTGGGCATCTACAAAATAATGAATGCCCAAAAGACCATCCAAAGCTCTGGCTCCCAGAATTTCTGTCGCTGCACCGAGACTCATCGTAAGCCCACCCAAGGCACGGGCTGTAAAATAAGCAGCAACACGCCCTGATAAACTGCTTCCACCAAACAAAGCTGCCAACGCAGGTTGAGCAAAATGGCCCACATATTCTGCGGCGCCCATGTTCATGCCTCCACGCACATCCTTATTCACTTCTAACAGATGTAGGCGGTTTTCACCGTAATAGAGAGATTCCAAACCTTGGTGTAAGCGACTCGAGGCCAAATGCACGACAAAGCCACGAAGTAAAAGATTGCGAACACCCAAAACCCCTGCCACCGACCCTCCCATAGTACAGGTGACCAAGGCCAAACCGGTTTCCACCACAAAGTCGGCCTTAAAAACATGTTCTTGAAGGGCCGCTAAAAATTCATTGCTGCCATGACGCAGAGTTTCATTTTGAAGGTGTCTATCGAGAAAATTATGAGCTACAGCAAAGAGAGGATGAGTGTGCGGAAGAAGCTTTTGTTCGGCGGCGTGTAACAAATAATTACAATCATCCGCAAAGTGGGTAAAAAAATTCGGGTTTACAGGCTGTGAATTGATATGTCTGGAAACCGGCTCAGAAAGCGGATCTGCCGTCTGCCTATGGGGGGGGTTGCTGCCCCCCCTCTAATTGAGCATCCAGAGGGCTCTGTGCATTCGCAGGGCCCGCTTGTCCGCCAATAGGAGTATGAGGGGTAAGGAAGAAATTGTAGTTCATAATGTTTTATCTTTTTGTCTTTTTTTTAACTTCGGGTGCAGTTATCGGCAACTTCTCATAAAAGTTGCTTAAAATATCTAGGCTGGATGCATTTAATTACTGGGGGTAAAAAAGAGCAAAAAGTAAGGAAAGTTTAATTTTGCTTAGAGATAAAAAGAAGGCGAGGATTTCTTGGTTTGAAAAGGACAAGAAAGGAGCCTCGCCTATGATC